>CABXRG010000001.1 GCA_902514615.1 uncultured Bacteroidota bacterium
AGTTGTTCCTATTATTCAATTTAAAGATATTGATAAGCCATTAGATGATATGGCTAATTCTGAATATGGTCAACAGGTAAGTCTCTTTGGAAGTGATACAAAAAAGATAGGTCCTTTAATAGATACTTTAGCCAACCTTGTGTGTAGAGTTAATCTCAATAGTTCCTGTCAAAGAGGTCCTGATATTTATCCTTTTACTGGTAGAAAAAATTCTGCTGTTAGTACACTTAGTGTTCATGACGCCTTAAGGGCCTTTTCAATTAGGACATTTGTAGCATCTAAGGATAATGTTCACAATAATATAATATTGAAAAAACTATTAGACTCAAATGACTCTAATTTTATTTCAACAGATTATATACTTTAATTTTTAAGTATAAATTCTACAATAAAATCTCCAACTTGCTGTGTTGAACAAGACTTTTCATCTATTCCTAAATCAGGAGTAGTAAATCCATTAATTATTGAGCTTTCAACTGCTTTATTTATTAACTCAGCCTCTTCTTTTAAATTAAATGTATGGTCTAACATCATTGATAGTGATAAAATAGATGCAATAGGGTTTGCAATATTTTTACCTGTAGCCTGGGGATAAGAACCATGAATCGGTTCAAAAAGGGCATTATTAGAACCAACTGATGCTGAAGGCATTAGTCCCATAGATCCAGATATTACAGAAGCTTCATCAGTTAAAATATCTCCAAATAGATTAGATGTAATCAGTACATCATAAGAGCTTGGCCATTGAACTAATCTCATCGCCACGGCGTCTACAAATTCATAAGACACTTTAACTTCAGGATATTCTTTTTCCATATCTTGAACTGTCTCTCTCCAAAGTCTTGATGTTTCAAGAACATTAGCTTTGTCTACACAACATAGTTTTTTTGATCTTTTTAGAGCATATTCAAATCCAATTTTTGCAATTCTAATTATTTCATCTTTAGAATACTGGCATGTATCAAACGCATAATTATCATTATTTTTTCTTCCTCTATCACCAAAATAAATTCCACCTGTGAGTTCTCTAACAAAAAGAATATCTGTGCCAGTAATTCTTTCTTTTTTTATGGGAGACATGTCCAGTAGTGAATCAAAAACTAATGTTGGACGAAGATTAGCATAAAGTCCAAGCTTTTTTCTCATTCTAAGTAACCCTTGTTCAGGCCTTATTTTAGCTTTAGGGTCATTATCATATTTTGGATCTCCAATAGCTCCAAATAAAACAGCATCAGATTCAAGACATAATTTATGAGTTTCTTCTGGATAAGGATCACCATAATGATCTATTGCTATAGCTCCAACAAATCCTTCATTAATTTCAACTTCATGGTTGAATTTATTTGATATACAATTAAGAACTTTAATTGATTCATTTGTTACCTCCGGACCAATTCCGTCCCCAGCAAGTACAGCTATCTTTAATTTCATATTTTTTATGTGTTAAGCATTTTTTCTGTAGCCTTAATTGCAGCAACAGTTTGATCGGTATCTAATCCTCTTGTTTTGTATTTTTTATTACCCGTATCCCATGTAATTGTAGTTTCACAAAATGCATCAGAATGACTTCCAGGAGGAATTCTAACAGCGTAGTCAATTAATTTAGGAAGATCTCTTTTTTGATTGGAGTATATTTTTTTAAGTGCATTCATAAAAGCATCAAATTGACCATCTCCTGAACAACTTTCTTGGTAAAGTTTATTATTAATCATTAAAGATAATGATGCAGATGGTCTAAGTGTCTTAGCGTGGGTTAAAACATAGGATTCTATAATTATATTTTTCTTTTTGGTTGGATAATCTAAAACATCACTTATAATGTATGGCAGATCCTCTATAGTTACCTTCTCTTTTTTATCACCAAGTTCAATAACTTTGGATGTTATGACTCCTAATTCTTCATTATTTAATTTAATACCTAACTCGTCTAGATTTTTCTTTATGTTGGCTTTTCCAGATGTTTTGCCAAGTGCATATTTTCTTTTTCTCCCAAACCTACTTGGACTAAGATTATTATGGTAAAGATTTTTCTTGTTATCTCCATCAGCATGCACTCCAGCAGTTTGTGTAAAAACATTTTCTCCGACAATTGGTTTATTTGATGAAACAGTTTGTCCTGAAAAAGTTGAGATTAATTTACTGGCTTTAAATAAATTTTTTTCTTCAACATTTATCTTTATTTCAGGTAAGAAATCCTTAATAGCAGCAACAGCACTTGAAAGGGGAGTGTTTCCTGCTCTTTCACCCATTCCATTAATAGTTAAATGTAATCCGTCACATCCGGCTCTTATAGCTTCCATTGAATTACCGACACTTAGATCATAATCATTATGTCCATGAAAATCAACGTGAAAATCTGGAAACCTTGTTTTTATATTTTTTATAAAGTCATACGTCTCATAATGAGTTAAAATTCCTAGAGTATCTGGAAGTAAAATCCTTTTTACTTTTTGATCGTATAAAAACTCTAGAAATTCTATAACATACTTGTTACTGCTTTTCATTCCATTACTCCAATCTTCAAGATATACATTGGTTTGAATTGATTTTTTTTCAGCAGTTTTAATTATTTCTGCAATATCATTGAAATGATTTTCTGGTGTTTTTTTTAACTGATGTTTTAAATGGTTCAAAGATCCTTTAGTTAGAAGGTTTTGAACCTTACATCCAGATTCTAATAACCAATCTATTGATTTACCTTCATCTAGAAAGGTTAACACCTCAATAGTATTAATTTTTTTATTTTTTTGAGCCCATTTTGTAATCTCTTTAACTGAGTTGAGTTCACCGTCAGAAACTCGTGCAGAAGCAACCTCAATTCTATCAATCTTTAACTCATTTAAAAGTAATTTTGCAATGGTAAGTTTTTCTTTTGGAGAATAAGAAACCCCTGATGTTTGTTCACCATCTCTTAAAGTGGTATCCATTATCTCTAGATTTCTAGCCATTAGTATCTTTTTTTATTTGCAAAGCTAGATATTTCATCTTTCTTGTTTAGAAGATAGTCTATATCATCAAAACCATTAGACATATTACTTTTTTTGTAATTACTAATTTTAAAATTTTCTTTAAGTCCAGAATTTTGAATTTTGAATTCTTGATTTTGTAGGTTAACTTCAAATACACTGTCAAAGTCATCATCTATTTGAGAAAAAATTTGAGATAGAAAAGAGTCAGAAATTTGAATGGGAAGCACTCCTATATTTAGGCAATTATTTTTAAAAATATCCGCAAAAAAACTTGACACTACAGCTCTAAACCCGTAATCATAAATAGCCCACACAGCATGCTCTCTAGATGAGCCACAACCAAAATTTTTTCCTGCAATAAGGATTTTACCTTTATAGTCATTATTATTTAAAGGAAATGAGTATATCTCTGTATTATCTGAATTGTATCTCCAATCTCTAAAGAGATTATCTCCAAAACCTTTTCTTTCAGTTGCTTTTAAAAATCTTGCTGGAATTATCTGATCAGTATCAACATTATCTATGTCTAATGGAACAGCAGTGCTATTTAGTATATTAAATTTTTCGTATGCCATATTATATTATTTCTCTTGGATCGGTAATTTTACCAGTAATTGCTGTTGCAGCTGCAACCAAAGGACTAGCCAATAATGTTCTTGCTCCAGGCCCTTGTCTTCCTTCAAAATTTCTATTTGTTGTACTAACTGCATATTTTCCTTGTGGAATTTTATCATCATTCATGGCTAAACATGCAGAACACCCAGGCTCTCTTAGTTTAAAACCTGAATCAGTAAGAATATCTAAAATTCCTTCGTCTATAATACTTTTCAGTACTTTGTGTGATCCTGGAACAAGCCAAGCGTCAATATTTTTAGATTTCTTTTTACCTTTTATAATGCTTGCAAAAGTTCTAAAATCTTCAATCCTACCATTAGTACAACTACCTAGGAAAACATAGTCGATCTTTTTTCCTACCATTTTATCACCTTCATTAAATTCCATGTAATCTAGAGCTTTTTTATAAGAAGAATTTGAATCAGATTCTTTTGAGCTTGGGATTGATTTAGATAATGGTATAGCCATGCCAGGATTGGTGCCGTATGTAATCATTGGTTCAATTTCTTCTCCTTTAAACTCATATTCTTTGTCAAATATTGCTCCTGGATCTGTCTTTAATTCTGACCAGTAATTAACAGCTTTATTCCATTTTTCTGATTTAGGAGCAAATTCTCTTCCCCTTAAATATTCATATGTCTTTTCATCTGGAGCAATCATTCCTCCTCTAGCACCCATCTCAATACTTAGATTACATACTGTCATCCTTCCTTCCATACTCATGTTTTTAAATACTTTTCCAGAATATTCAACAAAATATCCAGTGGCTCCCGATGATGATAATTTTGATATTATGTATAGTGCAACATCTTTTGGAGTTACATGTGAATTTAGTTCTCCATCTATGTTTATTCTCATTTTTAATGGTTTCTGTTGCATGATTGTCTGACATGCTAAAACCATCTCTACTTCAGATGTTCCAATGCCAAATGCTATAGCACCAAATGCGCCATGAGTTGAAGTATGTGAATCTCCACACACTATTGTAAGTCCTGGTTGAGTGATCCCATTTTCAGGCCCAATTACATGAACAATTCCATTCATTTTATGACCTAATCCCCAAAAGTCTATACCATGTTCATTGCAATTTTTCTCAAGGGTTTTCACTTGCATAGCAGACAATTTGTCTTTAATTGGTAAGTGTTGATTAATTGTTGGGGTGTTATGATCTGCTGTTGCAAATGTTCTTTCAGGATATATAACTTTTAAGTTTCTATTTTTTAAACCAACAAAAGCTACAGGACTAGTCACTTCATGTATGAAATGTTTGTCAATAAATAATACGTCAGGTCCGTCATTAATTTTTTCAATTACATGTGAATCCCATACTTTATCAAAAAGTGTCTTACCCATATTTAATGTTTTGATTATTTAGCATTGTAGGAAAATCAGATTCTGTTACTTCTTTCTTTTTGTCAGCAACAATTAAAAATTCACCATAGACATTATCTAATTCTTTCTTACTTAAATTTACTCCAAATTCTTTCATTCTAAAAGCTAAGGCTGCTCTTCCGCTTCTAGCAGTTAAGACTATTGATGATTTATCAACGCCTACATCTAGAGGGTCAATTATTTCATAAGTTTCTCTCTTTTTTATTACTCCATCTTGGTGAATTCCAGAGCTATGAGCAAATGCATTAGAACCAACAATTGCTTTATTAGGCTGAACTGGCATACCCATAAGATCTGAAACTTTTTGACTTATTTCATTTAATAATTTTGAGTTAATATTAGTGTCTAGACCCAATTCTGAGTGTTGTTTTAAAATCATTACTACTTCCTCTAAAGATGTATTACCTGCTCTCTCTCCAATTCCGTTTATAGTACACTCAATTTGCCTAGCACCATTTATAACTCCATAAATTGAGTTGGCTGTAGCTAAACCAAGATCGTTGTGACAATGACATGAGATGGTAACTTTGTCAATACCATCAACATTATCAATTAAATATTTAATTTTATCACCATACTCACTAGGAAGACAATAACCGGTTGTGTCTGGTATGTTTAGGACAGTTGCTCCAGATTTAATTACTTCTTCGCATACTTTTGCTAGAAAGTCATTATCAGTTCTACCAGCATCTTCTGCATAAAATTCGATATCTTCTACATGTTTTTTGGCATGTGCAACTGATTTTTTAGCTAGTTCAATAATTGATTCTTTGTTTGAGTTAAACTTATGTTTTATATGGATATCTGAAGTTCCTATTCCTGTATGAATTCTCGGTTTAATAGCATTTTTTAATGACTCTGCTGCAATGTCTATATCTTTCTCATTAGCTCTACTTAAAGCACAAACAGAGGCATTTTTAACAATCTTTGAGATTTCTACAACAGATTTAAAATCTCCAGGACTTGACATTGGGAAGCCTGCCTCAATAATATCAACACCAAGAAGATCAATTCTTTCAGCTAAAATTAACTTACTTTTAGTATCGAGTTTACATCCAGGTACCTGCTCTCCATCTCTTAAAGTAGTATCAAATATTTTAACATTATTATTCATATATAACTAAATTATTACTTAAAAGCTGATAGTTAAAAAAAACTATATTAATTTTACAATGTCCTTTTTAATTTATTTAATTTTAAATAATTGAATATGAAGTATTTAACAAAAAATATTATACAATGACTAATCAGTTAAAAGATAACTTATTCGTGCTAATAAAATCACTTTCAAAGTCAGAGAAAAGACAATTTAAACTCTATGTGGGAAGAATGGACTCTAATGAGGATTCGAAGTTTCTGAGGTTATTTAATCAACTCGATAAAATGAATTTGTACAATGAAGATGTTTTAATTAAGAAAAAAATTGTTTCTAAACTTCAACTTTCAAATTTAAAAGCACATTTGTATAAACAAATATTGATTAGTCTTCGTTTAAACCCTCAGCATAAAAATGTTAAACTTCACATAAGGGGACAAATTGATTTTGCAACTATTTTGTATCAAAAGGGCCTTTATAAACAAAGTTTAAAAATATTAGATAAAGCTAAATCTTTTGCTCTTAAATATGATGAGAATACATCAGCATATGAAATCGTTGAATTTGAAAAGTTGATAGAATCTTTATATGTTACAAGAAGTTTAAGTAACCGAACAAATGAGCTAGTTTCTCAAACTAATCTTTTAAAAGAGCAAAATAATGTGTACAGTAATCTTTCAAACCTTTCACTGCAGCTGTATGAAAAATTAATTAAATCAGGATATGCAAAAAGTGATGCTGAATCTAAACATATTCAAAAATTTTTTAATAGTAAGATTAAAAATTTTGAGTTAGAAAAATTAGGCTTTAGAGAAAAACTAATCTATTACCAGATATGGGTATGGTATAGTCTTTTGGTTCAGGATTTTTTATCAAGTTATAAATATGCCTCAAAGTGGATTGACACGTTTAATAAAGAACCTGAAATGATTAAAATTCACCCTGTATTTTATTTGAAAGGTTATAATTTTTTATTGGAAGCACTAGCACTGATTAAATACCCCTCAAAATTTAAACACCGCTTTAAGGATTTAATTACCGTAGTAGAAAGTAGTTCATTTCCTAAAAATCAAAATTTAAGTGCCTTAATTTTTTTATATAAATACAATAATCTTTTTAATCTCCATGTTTTAGAGGCTAGTTTTAGAGACTCTATAAAAATTATTCCAGAGGTGCTAGCTGGAATAGAATTAAATAAAAACTTTATTGATCATCATCACATAATGCTTTTATATTATAAAATTGCCTGTATGTACTTTACAGTTGATGACTATGATAATTGTATTAAATATGTGAGTAAGATTATGAACAATAAAAATATTAAAATGAGAGAAGATCTTCAATGTTTTACACGTGTCCTAAATCTTATTGCACATTGGGAGGCAGGTATTGATATTAATCTTGATAAAATATTCAAGGACACATACAATTATCTTGAAAAAATGGATGATTTGCATGAAGTACAAAGAACAATTTTAAAATATTTAAAAGGCTTGGAAAATATATTTCCTGGTGAAATAAAAGGGTTTTTAAGAAATTTACATGGTGAGCTTAAAAAATATGAAGATGATCCATATGAAAAAAGAGCTTTTTTGTACTTAGATTTAATATCATGGCTTGAAAGTAAGACAAGTAGTAAATCTGTTGAATCTATAATTAAAGAAAAGGCACTTAAAATTAACAGGAAGGAGAAGCAGACCACAGTCCATTCATAGGAGTATTGGCTTTAACGTTTATATTTTTTTTTGAAACGGGATGAATAAAACTTAGTTCTCTAGAATGTAAGTAGATTCCACCATCCTTGTTTGATCTTTTAGATCCATATTTTAGATCCCCAAGGATAGGAAAACCTAATTCTGAAAAAGTGCACCTGATTTGATGATGTCTTCCCGTAATTAGATCTACTTCAATCATACAATATTTTTCAAAGTTTTGAATCTTTTTATAGGTTAAGGATCCATACTTTGAATCTTTTTGTTCTTTATTATAAAAGAAAGATTTATTTCTTTTTGTATTTTTTTTGAACCAACCATCTAATTTTCCTTGCTTTGAATCAAACTTATTAGATATTATTAACCAATAAGTTTTTCTTATTTCACGATTCTTTAATTTTTCATTCATTCTTGATAGAGCCTTGCTAGTTTTTGCAAAAATTACAATTCCGGATGTAGGTCTATCAATTCTATTTACTAGGCCTAAGTAAACATTACCCCTTTTATCGTATTTTTCTTTGATATATGTTTTTATTATTTCAAGTAGTGGAATGTCACCTGTTATATCACCTTGAACAAGCACACCGCATGGCTTATTAACTATAATCAAATGATTATCTTCATAAAGTATGCTTGACTCCTGAAATTTCAAATTAGTATTGTTCCTCTTCATTAGGAAAATCACCACTTTTTATATCAGTAGAATATTTTTTTACTGCATCACTTACTAAGGTGTCTAAGTCTAAATATCTTCTTAAAAATCTTGGACTAAAATCTTTATTCATTCCAAGCATATCATGAGAAACTAAAACCTGACCATCAACATTTGGACCTGCTCCAATTCCAATTATTGGTAATTTAAGATTAGATGACACTTTTTGGGCTAATGCGTTTGGTATTTTTTCAAGTACAATAGAAAAACAACCAATTTTTTCTAACATTTTAGAATCATCTATTAACGCTTTAGCCTCATCATCATCTTTAGCTCTTACAGTATATGTACCGAATTTATATATAGACTGAGGAGTTAATCCTAAATGACCCATAACAGGTATTCCAGCTTGAATAATTCTCTCAATTGACTCTTTAGCTAAATGTCCACCTTCAAGTTTTACAGCATGTGCTCCAGATTCTTTCATTATTCTAATTGCAGACTTTAATGCCTCTTTTGAATCAGCCTGATACGTACCAAATGGTAAATCAACTACCACTAATGCTCTTTTTACAGCTCTTATAACTGAGCTAGCATGATAAATCATTTGATCTAGAGTAATAGGCAATGTTGTTTCATGTCCTGCCATAACATTTGAAGCTGAGTCTCCTACAAGAATTATATCTATACCAGCTTCATCAATTATTTTTGCAAAACTATAATCATACGCAGTAAGCATTGAGATTTTTTCACCCTCCTTCTTCATTTGCTGAAGTACCTTAACAGTTACTCTACTAGGATTTGAATTCATTGTCATCATTAGTTTTCAACAAAAATAGTGTAAATAAATTTATCAAATATATGACATAATGTCACTTAAACTATATTGGCATAATGGTTGTCATTAATTAATAAAATTAAAGCTATGAGTAAAATTATTGGAATCGATTTAGGAACAACAAATTCATGTGTGTCTGTTATGGAAGGAAGTGAGCCAGTTGTTATTCCTAACGCTGAAGGAAAAAGAACTACGCCATCTGTAATTGCATTTGTTGAGGATGGTGAAATTAAAGTAGGAGACCCTGCGAAAAGACAAGCTGTTACGAACCCTGAAAAAACTATTGCTTCTGTAAAAAGATTTATGGGTAATAAGTTCAGTGAATCATCTAGTGATGTTAAAACTGTTGCTTATAAAGTAGTCAAAGGTGATAATGATACACCTAGAGTGGATATAGATGGAAGGTTATACACACCTCAAGAATTATCTGCTATGGTTCTACAAAAAATGAAAAAAACTGCCGAGGATTACCTAGGTCAGACTGTTACTGAAGCTGTAGTAACTGTACCTGCTTATTTTAATGATTCGCAAAGACAGGCTACAAAGGAGGCAGGAGAAATTTCAGGATTGAAAGTTCAAAGAATTATAAATGAGCCTACTGCAGCTGCTCTTGCTTATGGAATGGATAAAGGAGGTAAGGATAAAAAGATAGCTGTTTATGATCTAGGAGGTGGTACTTTTGATATATCAATTCTAGAATTAGGTGATGGAGTTTTTGAAGTCTTATCTACTAACGGTGATACTCACTTAGGTGGAGATGATTTTGATCAAGTAATTATAGACTTTTTAGCAGAAGAATTTAAAAATAATGAACAAATTGATTTAAGAGAAGATTCAATGGCTCTTCAAAGATTAAAAGAAGCAGCTGAAAAAGCTAAAATTGAGCTTTCTTCATCAGCACAGACTGAGATTAATTTACCATATGTAACGGCTACATCATCAGGTCCAAAACACCTTGTGACTACTTTAACTAGAGCCAAGTTTGAACAATTATCTGATACTTTAGTGAAGAGATCAATGGAACCAGTTAAAAAAGCATTGAAAGATGCGAGTTTAACTAAAAATGACATTGATGAAGTAATTTTAGTTGGAGGTTCAACTAGAATCCCTATAATTCAAAAAGAAGTTGAAGCATTATTTGGAAAAAAACCTTCTAAAGGCGTTAATCCAGATGAAGTTGTTGCTGTTGGAGCTGCAATTCAGGGTGGAGTTTTATCTGGAGATGTAGAAGATGTTCTTCTTTTAGATGTGACACCTTTATCACTTGGGATAGAGACAATGGGTAATGTCATGACTAAGTTAATTGAGTCTAATACTACTATTCCTACCAAAAAATCTCAAGTCTTCTCTACTGCAGCTGATAATCAACCATCTGTAGAAATACACGTTTTACAAGGAGAAAGACCAATGGCTAAAGACAATAAAACAATTGGAAGATTTCACTTAGATGGAATACCACCATCACCTAGAGGTATACCTCAAATTGAGGTGACATTTGATATTGACGCTAATGGTATTATTAATGTTAGTGCTTTAGATAAAGCTACAAATAAATCTCAAGATATTAGAATTGAAGCATCTTCAGGTCTTACAGATGAAGAGATTGAAAAGATGAAGAAAGATGCTGAAGCAAATGCCGATGCTGACAAAAAAGCAAAAGAAGAGGTTGATAAGCTAAACAGTGCTGATCAAATGATCTTTCAAACTGAAAAACAACTTAAAGATTTTGGAGATAAATTATCTGATGATAAAAAGAAACCTATTGAATCAGCGCTAGAAGATTTAAAAAAGGCACATGAATCTAAGGATCTTGAAAAGATAGATGAGACTTTAAACACTATTAACGAGGCTTGGAAAAATGCATCTGAAGAAATGTATAAAGCCCAGGCTGAGGGTGATGCTAAACCAGAAGATGGGGGAGAAACTCCCGGCCCAGAAAAAGAATCTAAAGGTGATGATGTTCAAGATGTTGATTTTGAAGAGGTAAAAGAAGAATAGATCTATGGATAAAGAGCTTATTCTTGATCAAGTTAATTCTCGCTGTAAAGGTTCTTTAGTCTCTACTTTAAAGATTGAGTTTACTGATATAGATCTCAAACAACACACACTTACAGCTAAAATGGAGGCTACAACAAATCTTCATCAACCTGATGGTGTGCTTCATGGTGGTGCAACTGCTGCACTTGCCGAAACTGTTGGAAGTTCAGCATCAGCAATTTTTTGTAAAAAGGAAAATCAACTACTAAGAGGAGTTGAACTTTCTATCAATCATGTAAGGGGTATAAGCGAAGGCTTTGTTTTTGCCAAAGCAGAACCAATTCACATGGGTCGCACTATGCAATTGTGGAAAATTTCTATCAAAGATGAAGACAATAAAGACATATCATTTGCTAAATTAACTACACTTACACTTAGTAAATAAGATATTAACTATTAATAAATAATACATCAAAATATTTTTATATAACATTGTCAGAATGTAACTTTACATTCTTAAAAAAAAAATATGAAAAGTGTTATTATTTGTGATATGGAAGGTCTTATCACTAATCTAAATGATGGTGCAGAAAAAATGTTCGGATACAACTCGAAAGATATTGTAGGTATCAAAAGAGTTTCATTATTTTCTCCCGGTGAAATTGTTTTACAGAATGTATTGGGATGGCTTAAAGATGCCAATGAGACTGGAGAGCACTCTACTAAAACAAACTTTATAAGAAAAGATGGGTCAATTTTTGCAGCTAAAATTAAGATAACACCAAACTTTGGTGATGGCAAAAACAATCCACAAACAGGATATTGTGGAATTACAGAGGTAATAGATGAAGATGTAAACATCAAAATCAATTTTGTAACCAAAATAATTAAAGGTGTTGCAATTACACGTGTTGGATTTGCATCAGCTTCTTTATTTCCTGTTTTTGTTGTTGGTTGTTATTATGCAGGAATTGGGGATAGTTTATTTAGTCCACTCTCTTTAACTCTTACTACATTTGGAATTCTATTTTTTCATTTATTTTCTAACTTATATAACGACTATTTTGATGTAACTCACGGAACAGACGAGGCTAATACAGAATATTTCAATGCAGGAATGAATTCTTCTATGCTGAAAGGGGCTCAACTTTCAGGTGGAAGCAGAGCAGTAGAATTAGGACTGATTTCACTTAAGGGTACTAAAAGTCTCGCAAATATCATGTTCCTTCTTGGTTTAGCTACTGCTGCAGGCATTTTATATACAAGTTATTTGAACACTGGATCTACAAGTAATGCTTATTACGCATCTATAATTGCATTAATAGGGATTCTAATAGGATACTTTTATACGGCTAAGCCAATAAGACTTTCATCGAGATATGGGCTTGGAGAAATTTCAATATTTTTATCTTTCGGACCTTTATTAACTTTAGGAACAGGTTTCGCTATTTCTTTTGAAACAGTTCTGCTTTTTTCTAATGAATTTTATAACCTCATGTTACTAGGAGTACCCATAGGTCTCCTTACAACAAATATCCTTTTTATAAATCAATTCCCGGATTATACCTCAGATAAGAAAGTAGGTAAAAATCACCTAGTAGTTCTTTTGGGTAAGAAGGCTTCTCGATGGATCTATGCTGGTAACCTTGTTATAGCATTAGGTTCATTATACTATATCTCTCAAAACCTAGTTAATGATACTCAAAGCTTGTTGTTTTTATATTTACTTATTCCTATATCTATGTTTTATTCTTATTATCTTATTACAGGATTATGTAAATATTATAATAGTAGAGAACTAATAAAGTATAATATTCACACTATTTATTTTCATATGTTATTTTCATTTATTTACATGATAATTTTAGCTAACTTTTCATAATGTTTTTGTGGGATAAATCATATCGGTTAAAAGGATTTGGCTTCTATATACTAGGATCCTTCATTCTTATTATTTTCAGTTTTATTGGACAACTACCAATGATACCATTCTTGCCAACGGAATTGCCTAGTCCTGAAGCTAACCCTATGGATCTTTTTAAATCTATACCTTCTAATCTTAGACTTTTTCTTTTGTTACTTTCTTTTGTTGCTGTTGTTCCAGGTATATGGTTAGTTGTAAAAAAGCTACATGATCTTCCGATAATGTCAATTTTATCGGGTAGAAAAAAAATTGACCTAGAAAGAATTATGTTCTCGTTTATGCTTTGGGGATCTATTGTATCAGCATTTATTTTTCTTGAATACTCTCTTAGCCCTGAAAATTATGAAATTAACTTTAAGCTCAAAGAGTTTTTGATTCTTGCAGTTATAGCAATCTTACTTATACCTATTCAAACAAGTGTTGAAGAAATTGTTTTTAGGGGATATTTAATGCAAGGTTTTGGTCATTGGTTGAATAGTAGATTTATGGCTTTATTTCTAACCTCAGTTGTTTTTGGTTCTTTGCATTTAGCTAATCCTGAAATTACTGCATTAGGGTATGAATTTGTATTTCTCTATATCACAGTGGGTTTTGTCCTTGGAATTATGACTTTAATGGATGATGGTTTGGAACTCTCACTAGGGTTTCATGCTGCTAATAACCTTATAGCAGCTTTACTTTTGACTGCTGATTGGACTGTTTTTCAAACTGAATCAATTTTAATTGATATATCTGAACCTAGTCTTGGTATAACAGATTGGATTTCACCTTTTATAGTATATCCTATACTTCTCGCCATTTTTGCAAAAAAATATTCTTGGACTAATTGGAAAGAAAAATTATTTTCAAAAACTAGATAATACCAATTCCATTTTTATATCACTCCTTTTGTAAGGCGTTTTTCCTTCTAAGTTTATTTTTTCAAACCCAAACTTATTGTATAAATGGATTGAATTTTCAAGTACTGTATTAGAGTATAAAATTATTGATTTGTAGTTATTCTTTTTTGCAAACTCTATTGTAAATTGTATTAGTTGGTGTCCAATACCATTACCTCTAAGTTTTTTCTTAACTGCCATTTTATTTAGCTCATAAACATCTTTTTCTCTTGGAATCAAAGCCATGGTTCCGACTACTTCTGAGTTATAGATTGCAAAAAAAATATTACCTCCTTTATTGATTATTTCTTGTTTACAATTTTTGAGAACTATCTCATCATATTTCTCTACATAGAAATATTCATTTAGCCAGTCATAATTGAGTTCATAGAAGTAATTTGAATACTTATCTTGAAATGGAACTATATTAACCCTCATTATTTGTCATTCTGTCTGGATTGACATATTGATCAAATTCATCTTCTGTTAAATATCCAAGCTCAGTAGCTGCCTGTTTAAGAGTGCTTTCTTCATTATATGCTTTATTTGCAATTTCAGCAGCTTTGTAGTATCCTATTTTTGAATTTAATGCAGTTACTAGCATTAGAGAGTCATTTAAGAATTTCTGTATTTTCTTAGTGTTTGGCTTTATGCCATCGATGCAGTTTTCAGAAAAACTAAGAGCAGCATCACCTAATATTTTTGAAGATTCTATAATGTTAAAAGCAAAAAGTGGTTTAAAAACATTTAGCTCAAAATGACCATTAGCTCCAGCAAAACTAACAGCTACATCATTTCCAATAATTTGAGCACAAACCATTGATATTGCTTCACACTGAGTAGGGTTTACCTTTCCTGGCATTATTGAACTACCAGGCTCGTTGGTAGGAAGTATTAATTCACCTATACCAGATCTAGGTCCAGAACCCATTAATCTTATGTCATTAGATATTTTATAAATAGAGGCTGCTACAGTTTTTAGAGCGCCATGCATTTCTACGATACAATCATGAGAAGCAATGCCCTCAAACTTATTTAAAGACTCTTTAAAAGATAGGCCTGAATTTTTAGAAATATACTCAACAACTTTACTTGAATAACCTTTTGGTGAATTAAGTCCTGTACCCACAGCTGTTCCTCCAATAGGAAGTTCACTTAAGTGATCTATAGCATTTTCAATTGTATTAATTCCATGGTCAAGTTGAGAAACATAACCAGAAAATTCTTGACCAAGAGTTATTGGAGTAGCATCCATTAAATGTGTTCTACCAATTTTAACTATCTTGTTAAACTCAATAGATTTTTTATCTAAACTATTTCTTAATTTTTTAAGATTTACAAGAGTGTTGTTAGAAATTATTTTCAAAGCTGCAATGTTTATTGCAGTTGGAAATGTGTCATTTGAGGATTGTGAAAGATTGACATCATCATTAGGTGATAATGTTTTATCAGTTTCACCTAGTAACTTTCCTTCTATTAAATGAGCTCTATTAGAAATTACCTCATTAATATTCATGTTAGTTTGAGTGCCTGATCCGGTTTGCCAGATTACTAATGGAAATTGCTCATCGTGTTTATTTTCAAGTATTTCATCACAAACTTTTTGAATAAGTTTAGATTTTTCACTTGTCAACACACCTAAGTCCTCATTTGCTTGAGCAGCAGATTTTTTAAGTATTGCATATGAATGAATTATTTCAATAGGCATTGATGAGGAGTTACCTATTTTAAAATTATTTCTTGATCTTTCTGTTTGGGCACCCCATAAGGAGTCTGCAGGGACTTTTACTTTCCCTAATGTATCTTTTTCAATTCTGTAGTCCATGGCCTTTGTAATTTACTTAAAAAAAATTACTTTTGTTAAGCAATTACAAATATATGGAGTTTCAACAATACCTCGGATTTTTAGCTTTTTTAGCAATTTTTACACTTGGCTTTTGGCTAATGATTTTCTTAGCACTTGTTGCCCCTTATTGGGCGTCTTCATATGTGTTTCAAAAAATTAGAAATTTTGTAACAAAAAAGTTAAAATCTTAATTAAAGATTGGCCCTTCATCACCTCCGCCATCACTAAAGTCTTGTTGATTATTTCGAGCTCTTTGCTTTCTTTTAGATTTATTTTCATTTATTCTGTAAGAGAAAGTTAATATAAGAGTTGGTTCTCTCCATTGACCTTCAGATTCAGATATAAATGTTTCTCTTGTAGTTGTTGACCTCCACTTGCCTGTATTAAATAAATCAGAATACCTAAGTGAAATATTACCTTTTTTATCAAGAATACTTTTTTGAATAGCAGCAGTAGTGAATCCAAATGCCTTTCTTTTAGAAAAAGCGTTTTCACTAGGCCCTCTAAGGAATCCGAAAAATTGTAGACTATAGTCCTTTGGAAGTCTAATAAATCCATTAAATCGTGCACTCCAATTTGTATCATCTGAATCAAAACTTTGATTTTCGAAAGTGCCTCTAATTTTAGAGGAATTTAATGTAAAACTTCCATTAATTCTAACTGATCTAGATGGAGTATAGGTTATACTTAGTTCAGATCCTAATCTTTTATTTGTTGACAGATTAATTGGATAATACTCAAGTACTGGAACTTGAAGTACAGGATTATTAGTACCTGAATCTACAATTAAATTAACTAGGTCTCCAGTTTCTTGTTGAATTCTTTCAACGTTGCCGTCAGATTGTCTGTAAAATACAGCAGTATTGATCGTAACTTTTTTAAATCGTTTTAAGTAATCTATTTCATAAGCGGACGTAAATGTTGGATCTAAGAATGGATTACCTCTTCTGTAAGATGTTATAGAGTTTCTTCTTGGAAAAGGGTTTATATCCCATCCTCTTGGTCTTCTTACCCTTTTACTAAAACCAAAAGTTAAAGATTCTAATTCTGAAATTTCATATGCTAGATTAACAGTTGGAAATAAATCTGAATATTTTTTTACTTCAAATTGATTTGTAGTTCTTTGGTCAATTTCTTGTTTTGAATTCTCATATCTAAGACCTAGAAGTACAGAGATTGAATTAATTTTCTTTCCAAATTGTGAGTAGAAGGAATTTATATTTTCTGTATACTTAAAAATATTAGATAATCCCGGATCTGATTGATAAGATCCGCCATCCAGAAATGAAACATCAAAGTCAGTTTCTCTGTCTAAAAATCTACCTCTATAACCAAACTCTAGTTCAGTATTTTCATCTATTGGATAAACATAATCAACTTGAGCTAGTAACCTGTTCTGAAAATCAATATTAGTAGTTCTTTCAAAAGATGATGCTGAAACAAAAGGTATAGTAGAGTAATCTTCAATATTGTCAACCGAGTTTTCATCATTCTCTTCATATGATATTTTAGCGCTTAATGTATGACCATCTTTATCAAAATCTTTATAAAAATCTAATGAATATTCAAAAGATTCTTCTAATTCTTCATCATTGGCTATTCTCTCATTTGAAGATACAATATTGATGTTGGTTATATCGTTAACTATATTTTTTGAATAACCTAAGTCATCTCCTTTTCTATAAAATCCACTTAAAGAAAGGGATGTATCATCATCAAAGTAATACTCAACCCCTAAATTAAGAAACGTGTTTTTTCTATTGGAACTGCTATTTGTGTTATTATCAATTTTTAGGTTATTGGTAAAATATTCAGTGTTTCCAATAAAACTCCCGTTATTTTCAGAATCTTTTATTGAAGTTGTACTAAAGATATTTATTTTATTATTTCTAAGGTTGAATGTTCCTGAAGCACCAGTATTTTTAGGTTCACCGACATTTAAATTTACATTACCATTGAAACCCAAAAGATCCTGCTTTTTAAGTATAATGTTAAGAATACCTGCTGTTCCTTCTGCAGAGTATCTAGCAGAGGGTGAGGTTACTACTTCAACTTTTTCTATTGATTCAGATGGAATTGATCTCAATCCTTGAGGTCCAGATAAGCCAACTAAACCAGAAGGTTTACCATTAATTAATATTTTAACATTATTATTTCCTCTTAACGATATATTACCATCAAAATCTACATCAATTGACGGAATGTTAGCTAGCACATCTGAAACGTTACCACCTCTCACAGTTATATCTTGACCTACATTATATATTTTTTTATCTAACCTGACTTCAACCTGAGTTCTTTCTGCTCTGACTTCAACTTCATCTAGCATTGATACATCAAGGTTTAATGCTTTATTTCCAATGTCTGTATTTCCTTTGACTAAAAAATTATCATCTATATAGGACTCAAAAGATATGTAGTCAATTTTTAAATTATACATACCTGGTTTAGCTTCAAGAGAAAATTTACCATCCTCTCCAGTAATAGCTCCTAAAACAGTGGCTGAATCTCTTTTGCTAGTTAAAGTTATAGTAGCGTACTCAAGAGGTACTTCAGTTTCAGAATCAGTAACAGATCCAGTAACAGTGAATGTAAGATTTGCATATTGTTGATAGTTACCAGCAGGTTGTTGTGAAAACGAAAATGTTGATATAACTAAAAGTAGGTTGAAGTAGATTTTATTCATAGTAGATTGATTGGTTTGGCAAATATATTTTTTATAATTCGAAAGAAAACACAAGGATTTGTTAAAAGATTTTAATCATTTTTCTTAGATTTCTTTCTCCCTTTTTTAATTAATGTTTTTTGATATGATGATAATGTATTATAGAATGTTTTTCGTATAGTATCAATTCTTCTTTCAAATCCTTTAAGTCTCTTTTTTTGATCCTCAGTTAAGGATTTCATTAAATTATGTCTTCTTTCCCTGTATGACACTGAGCTATCTTGAATAATTTTTTCTTGTATGTCAGTAATGGTCTCCTTTAAATAATCATGATGACGTTTCCATAACTTTTTTTCTTTTTCAAATAATTCTTTTTGTTTTTCAGAAAAACTTTCAATCAATTCTTTTTTAAACCCTCGATGATATCTATCTATTTCTTGACCTATTGAAACATTAGTTGTTATAAGAACTAGAGTTAGAATTAATATAAACCTAGGTGTTTTACTCATCATATATAGGAACTTTAGAATCATGAAAAGTTTATTTAGGTATATTAATTTCATTTACCACTACTTGTGAAGTAAGAAAATCAATTATATATTCATCTGTAATATCACTATTTGAGAGGATAGTTGATATAATTGGTGAATCTGTTCTAAATTCATTTATTTCCAAACTATTATTTGGAAAATTCATGTAAAGTAAAGATGTTATAAAAATAGCAGCAACTAATAATTGAAAGTATGAGCTACTTTTTTCTGTAGCTAATATGTTTTCATTATTAAAATTTGATGCTAAAATTTCATTTTTGGACTTTTGAAAATAGTTTTTAGGTGTTTTAAAACCTAGTTTTTTATAGTGCTGACTCATTTATTTCTTTTTTAATTTTTCTTTCAACTAAATAGTAAGTCGATTTAATTGTGTTAATATTTATACCTGTTATTTTTGATATTTCAGTAAACTTAAGTTCATCAAAATATTTCATATTGAATATGTTTCTTTGTCTTAAGGTTAATTCTGATAAAATTTGATGAAATTTTAAGGATAGATTTTCTGCATCAAAATAAACATCTGCATATAATTTTCTAGAATAGTTATCATCATTTGAATCAAGCTCTACTCTCTTAAGCTTAGATTCATTAGCTAAAAATCTAATACTTTCATTATAAGCAATTCTATAAATCCAAGTAGAAAGTTTACTTTTTTCTTTAAATCTTTCTATTCCTTTAAATATTCTAACATATGTCTCTTGAAGAACATCATTTGCTGAATCGTGAGATAATACCATTTTTCTTATCATCCAATAAGTTTTTTCATGATATAAATCTACTAGAAGTTTAAAACCCTCATTCTTAGAACTTGGATTCTTTAAAAGTTTAATCAACGCACCTTCTTTCAATCTATATTTTTATTTTAGACCTGAAAAATAAGATAAAGTTGAGGTAGAGTAGGTGGGGGGTTATTTTAGAGATTTAATAATCGCCTCAAATGCATTTGGATTGTTCATAGCTAAGTCAGCTAAAACCTTTCTATTGAGTGAGATTTTATTAGACTTAAGTTTAAACATAAATTCATTATAGGATAAACCATGTTGGTGTGCTGCTGCATTTATTCTCATTACCCATAGAGATCTAAAATTTCTTTTCTTAGTCTTTCTATCTCTGTAGGCATACTGAAGTGCTTTCTCAACAGCATTTTTAGCTACTGTCCAAACATTTTTTCTTCTTCCAAAGTATCCTTTGGCTTGTTTAATTATTTTTTTTCTTCTTGCTCTAGAAGCAACTGAATTTACTGATCTTGGCATAGCTAATTTATTTTAATCTTAATTGTCTTTTAATACTGTTTTCATCACTTGCATGAACGAGTCCAAAGTGAGTTAGCTTTAGTTTTCTCTTTTTTGATTTCTTTGTCAAAATATGATTTTTAAAAGCATGTTTTCTTTTAATTTTTCCAGAACCGGTTACTTTGAACCTTTTTTTAGCACTGGATTTAGTTTTCATTTTAGGCATAGTTCCTTTTTATTTAATTCTTTTTTGGCATTATGAACATAATCATTCTTTTTCCTTCTAGCTGAGGTAATTGCTCAACTGTTCCAAGTCCTTCTAGGTCTTGAGCTAATCTAAGTAGCAAAATTTGACCTTGTTCTTTAAATATGATCGATCTTCCTTTAAAAAATACAAATGCTTTTAACTTAGCACCTTCCTTTAAAAATTTCTCTGCATGTTTCTTTTTAAACTGATAATCATGTTCATCAGTTTGAGGTCCAAACCTAATTTCTTTTACAACTATTTTTGTCGCCTTAGATTTTAGCGCTTTGTCCCTTTTTTTCTGTTCATACAAGAACTTCTTGTATTCTAGAATTTTACATACAGGAGGAGAAGCTTTTGGAGATATTTCAACTAAATCTAGTTCTAGATTTCTTGCCATTCTGAGCGCCTCACTAGTAGAATATACTCCTACATCTACATTATCACCAACAAGTCTAACTTCAAGAGCTGTTATCCTTGTGTTGATTTTATGAGGATCTTCTTTTATTACTCTGCTGAATCTCCTATTCGATCTTCTTCTTCTTATTGCTATAACTACTTTTTTTAATTAATATTAAATTTTGGGATACAATCCGAAATTTCTTTCTTAATTATATCAATAAATTTTTCAATTTCCATTTCACCTAAATCATCTCCATGATGTCTTCTAATTGAAATAGTATTGTTGTTAACTTCATTTTCACCAACAACAATCATAAAGGGAATCTTATTTATCTCAGATTCTCTTATTTTTTTTCCAACAGTCTCATTTCTATCATCTAAGTGGGCGCGAATTTCGTGATTTTCTAAGATATTTAAAACTTTTTCGCCATAATTTTTAAAGTTCTCGCTAACAATTAGTATTTCCACCTGTATAGTAGTTAACCATAATGGGAAAACACCTCCAGTATGTTCAAGAAGAATTGCCACAAATCTCTCCATACTTCCAAAAGGTGCTCTATGAAGCATAACTGGTCTTAGATCTTCGTTATTGCTACCTTTATATGTAAGTTCAAATCTTTCAGGAAGATTATAGTCTACTTGAATTGTGCCTAATTGCCAGCTTCTTCCCAATGCGTCTTTCACCATAAAATCAAGTTTTGGACCATAAAATGCAGCTTCTCCATATTCAACTTTAAAGTTGAGATCTTTTTCTTTTGCAGCATTTAAAATTGCTTTTTCAGCTATATCCCAATTTTCGTTAGATCCTATGTATTTTTCAGGATTGTTAGGGTCTCTAAGTGAAACTTGAGCGTAGAAGTCACTAAATCCAAGAGATTTAAACACATAAAGTACCAAGTCAATAGTATTTTTAAATTCCGAATCTACTTGTTCAGGTGCACAAAAAATATGAGCATCATCAACTGTAAATCCTCTTACTCTGCTTAAACCATGAAGTTCACCACTCTGTTCATATCTATATACGGTTCCAAATTCAGCTAGTCTAAGAGGAAGATCTCTGTAGCTCAATGGCTTAGAATTGAAAATTTCACAATGATGAGGACAATTCATGGGCTTGAGCATAAAAATCTCATTTTCATTTGGAGTGTGAATTGGTTGAAAACTATCTTCCCCATATTTTTCAAAATGTCCAGAGGTAACATATAACTCTTTGGATCCTATATGAGGTGATATAACTTTTTTATAACCAGCTTTTTTTTGAGCATCTTCTAAAAAGTTTTGAAGACGATCTCTTAATTCAGTTCCTTTTGGTAGCCAAAGTGGGAGACCCTGTCCAACTTTACTTGAGAATGTAAAGAGCTCCAACTCTTTACCAAGTTTTCTGTGATCTCTTTCCTTTGCTTTCTCAATTAAATCAAGATATTCAGTCAGAAACTTTTGTTTTGGGAAAGATATACCATAAACTCTAGTAAGTTGATTATTGTTTTCATCTCCTCTCCAGTATGCTCCTGCTATATTTAGAAGTTTCACTGCCTTAACAATACCTGTAGATGGAATGTGTCCCCCTCGACATAAATCACTGAAATCAGAATGATCACAAAATGTAATAGTTCCATCATCAAGATCTTGAATTAATTCAACTTTGTACTGGTTGTCTTCTTTTTTATAAAATTCAAGTGCATCATCTTTTGAGATTGATTTCATTTTAAATTGGCTATCTGTTCTTGCAAATTCAAGAAATTTTGCTTCAATTTTTTGAAAATCATTTTCTGAAATACTTTCACCGTCAAAGTCTACATCGTAATAAAAACCATTTTCAATAGAAGGTCCGATAGTTAATTTAGATTTTGGATAGAAAAATTTTATTGTTTGAGCTAGAATATGAGCAGAAGAATGCCAAAATGCTTGCTTGCCCTCATCATCATCCCAAGTATAAAATTTTATATTGCCATCAACAAGTAATTCAGACTGAAGTTCACAAGTTTCTTTATTATAGGATGCTGAAATTACCTTTCTAGCTAATCCCTCACTAATGCTCTTTGCTACATCAATAACTTTAGTTCCTTTTTCGAACTTTTTAATTGAATTGTCTGGAAAAATTATACTAATCATAACTTACTTTGAAATCAAAAATAATTTAATTTAATTTATTCTTAGGCCCTAATGTTCCATTTAATATATTGACTATTCCTCTATATCCATAAAAAACAGCTAGCACTAGCAGGATTGCTCCTATAATTAGGACTACAATAAAAAAAGGATGATCTTGATTATTAAAGGCTTGAGATACAATAACTGGTGCTATAAAACAAAGGGAAATTCCTGTAAAAACTTGAATAAATCCTTTTCTTAAGTATTTATTCATTTATGTAATTATCTATTGCTGATCTAACACTTTTATGTTTAAGTATTAATTTGTTAGCCACCTCTTGGTCAACTCCTAATTCTTCCATAATAATTTTACGTGCTCTTTTATTTAATTTAGCATTACTCATCTGCATATCAACCATTTTGTTTCCTCTAACATGACCATCTAGAATCATTGATATTGTTGAAATCATGTTTAAGATAAGTTTCTGTGCTGTACCAGCTTTAAGTCTTGAGCTGCCAGTTAAAAATTCAGGACCGACAATTACTTCAATTTTAATATCTGCATACTTTGATAAAGGTGAGTTTTCATTACAAACAATACATCCGGTTGAAATATTATTATTTTGACATTCTTTTAATCCACCAATAACATATGGAGTTGTCCCAGATGCAGCTATACCAATTACAAAGTCATTAGAATTTATATTATGATCGGAAAGATCTTTCCATGCTTGATTTAAATCATCTTCAGCAATTTCAATTGAACTGTGAAGAGCAGGGATCCCGCCAGCTATTAGTCCTACAACCTTTTCTGGAGGTGTTCCGAAAGTAGGAGGACATTCTGAGGCATCTAAAACACCAAGTCTTCCACTTGTTCCAGCTCCAATGTAGAATAATCTACCACCATTCTTTATTTTAGGTTCAATTTTTTCAATTAATTCAGTAACATGAGGTAATACTTTATGAACTGCTTTAAGTGCATTGTTATCCTCCTCATGCATAGCATTAACTAACTCAACTACAGACTTTTTTTCTAAATCTTTATGATTGGAATCTTTTTCTGTAATCTTAATGAAATCCATTATAGTTAAAGATTAAGTTTTTTATTTAGATTCTTTTTTAACTCATCTAAAAACTGTTGTGTAGTCAGGAAGTTCGAATCAACTAAATCATCTCTAAAAACAAGTAAAGCTAGATCTTTTGTCATTTTTCCATCTTCAACAGTTTCAATACAAACTTCTTCAAGAGTTTTGCAGAAGTCAATTAACTCTTGGTTATTATCAAGTTTTCCTCTATGCATTAAACCTCGTGTCCAAGCAAAAATTGATGCTATTGGATTAGTAGAAGTCTCTTCACCTTTTTGATGCCTTCTAAAATGTCTAGTAACCGTTCCATGTGCAGCTTCTGCTTCAAGAGTTTTTCCATCAGGGGTTACTAATGTTGAAGTCATAAGCCCTAATGAACCAAATCCTTGTGCTACAATATCTGATTGAACATCTCCATCATAGTTCTTACATGCCCACACGAATCCACCTTTCCATTTTATAGCAGCTGCCACCATATCATCAATTAATCTATGCTCATAGGTTAAATTTTCTTTCTCAAATTTATCTTTAAACTCATTGTCAAAAACTTCTTGAAATATATCCTTAAATCTACCATCATATGCCTTCAGAATAGTATTTTTTGTAGATAGATAAAGAGGCCATCTTTTAGTTAAGGCCATATTCATACATGACCTTGCAAATCCGTATATAGATGAATCAATATTATACATTGACATAGCTATTCCGTCTTCTTCAAAATTATAAACTTCCCAGGTTTTAGACTCTCCTCCATTTTTTGGTGTGAATTTCATTTCAAGTTTTCCTGGACCGTGAGTTGTAACATCTGTAGCTCTATATTGATCTCCAAAAGCATGTCTTCCAATACAAATTGGCCTTGACCAACCTTGAACATATCTAGGTATTGATCTACAAATAATAGGCTCTCTGAATACCGTTCCACCTACAATATTTCTTATCGTTCCGTTAGGAGACTTATACATTCTGCTTAATGAAAACTCATCAACTCTTTGTTCGTCAGGAGTTATCGTAGCACATTTGATGCCGACATTATATTTTTTGATAGCATTTGCAGCATCAACTGTTATTTGGTCATCAGTTTTGTCTCTAGACTCAATTCCTAAGTCATAGTAAACTACATCTAGATCAATATAGTCTAGAATTAGTTTTTCTTTAATAAATTTCCAGATGATTCGTGCCATTTCATCACCATCGATTTCTACTATGGGATTGGCTACTTTAATTTTTGACATAAAATTTATACTTCTTTAATCCTAGCTTTCTTTCCTCTAAGTTCTCTGAAGTAATAAATTCTTGATTGTCTTACTTTACCCTTCTTATTAACTTCGATTTTCTTTAAACCAGGCATGTTAATTGGGAAAATTCTTTCAACTCCAACAGTACCAGACATTTTTCTTATTGTAAATGTTTTAGATTGGCCTCTACCTTTTACTTGAATTACAACACCTTTAAAAGACTGAGGTCTAACCTTATCACCTTCTCTAATTTCTATGGTAACAGTTAACGTGTCACCTGCTGAAAATGAAGGAAACTCATTTTTATTGATAAGTTTATCTTGAACTAAATTTACTAAAGAATCCATTGAAATTTTATTTATTAGGTTTGATTAATTTCAAACACGGGCAAAAATAAACCTTTTTTAATCATTATCAAAAAGATTTGGCCTAAGTAATTTGGTTCGTTCTAAAGATTTATCATCATTCCACTTTTGAATCTCTTTTTCATTACCCGATAAAAGAACCTTTGGAACTTGAAGACCTTTGTATATTTCGGGTCTAGTATATATTGGGGGGGATAATAGGTCATCTTGAAAAGTATCTGATAAAGCCGATGATTCATCACCAATAATACCTGGCAAAAGTCTAATAATTGAATCACATAAAACTGCAGCAGGCAGTTCTCCTCCGGATACAACAAAATCGCCAATAGAAATTTCTTTTGTTACAAGAAATTCTCTTACTCTATGATCAATTCCTTTATAGTGCCCACAAATAATTATAATATTGTTTAAAGTTGAGAAATAATTTGATATTTTTTGATCCAACAATTCGCCATCAGGAGTTAGATATATTATCTCATCATAAATGTTATTTTTTTTAAGTGATTCAATACACTTATCTATGGGTTCAATTTTAATAACCATTCCCGGAAACCCCCCGTAAGGATAATCATCTACTTTTCTTGAATTATCTGCATAGTCTCTAAGGTTGTGTGTTTTAACCTCAACTTTATTGGAATCTATAGCCTTTTTAATTATTGAAAATGAATTAAGATTATCAAAAACTTCAGGAAATAATGTGAGTACATCTATCCTCATTAGTTTGAACTTTTTTTCAATGTTACAGTAACAGTTTTAATTTTGTTATCTCTGACGAAACTTACTTTAACTTTATCATCTGGTCTTTTTGAGGATAAATATCCAGAAAGATCTGAAAAACGATTTATTTTAAACCCATCAATTGATTTTATGATGTCACCTTTCATTAGCCCAGCCATGTCAGCTCCAAATCCTATTTCTATCTCGTCTATATAGAACCCCTCTGTTTCAGATATATTTAATTGTTTTGAATATGATGATTTTAAAGCTACACCTCTTACTCCAAGAAGACCTTTTTGAACATCTCCATATTCTAGAATATCTTCAAATATTTTTCTCACGGTGTTACTGGGTACTGCAAAAGAGTATCCGACATAACCTCCTGTCATAGATTGAATGAGTGTGTTAATTCCTATTAATTCACCTTCGATATTAACTAATGCACCACCACTATTCCCGAAATTTACAGCTGCATCAGTTTGAATAAAAGATTGATTCTTTTGATCATACTCATTTAGATCTCTTGACTTAGAACTTATAATGCCAGCTGTAACTGTTGAATTTAAGTTGTAAGGATTTCCAACAGCTAGAACCCATTCTCCAATAAGTGTAGAATCTGAATCACCAAAAAAAATATAATCTAAACTTGAATCTGAATCAATTTTTAAAACTGCTATATCAAAAACCTCATCATATCCTACAATTCCAGCTTCATACTCTTTATTGTCATTAGTAGTTACAATAACTTCGCTGGAGTTCTCAATTACGTGATAATTGGTTATTATATATCCATCAGGAGAAACAATTACCCCTGAGCCAGTTCCTACCTTTTTTTTAGAATCATCACCATAAAAAAACTGTAATGCCCAGCTATCGCTATCTTTAACAATACTTGTATTTTTTACATGCACAACCGCATCTATTGATTTATTTGCTGAAAAGGTTAAGTCTGGGAGAGAGGATGTTGAATTTATGCTCCTTTGACTAGATAATGTGTTAACAGCATATTGAGGAACGTTATCATCCGCTAGCGCTACTTTGTAATTATTTTCACTTGTTTGAATAAAACTATTAAACAAGAAAAAAGTTAGAGTCGAACAAGCAATAGAAATAATTATAACTTTAGTAAATGATTTCATTTTTTTAAGGTAAAAATAATATATTAAATTTTTAATATTTATATTTTAACTATTGTTTAACTAGAGTATTATGAATTTAAAACTTAGAGCTCTTGAACCTAGTGATTTAGAACTGGTTTATGAGGTGGAAAATGATAAATCTCTTTGGGTCTATTCAAATACTGCATCTCCTTTTTCTAGACATTCGCTAAAGAAATTTATAGAAAATTCACATTTGGATATAATTGAGCACAAACAATTAAGATTAGTAATAGCTGATGATGAGAAATCATATGGATTCATAGATTTATATGATTATGACTTTATAAATAGAAGGGTAGGTATAGGGATAATTATATTTAAAAAATATAGATCTAAAGGAATAGGTTTGATTTCCTTACAACTAACTGAAGATTACTTACTTAATCATGTTCCAATTCATCAATTATATGCAAATATTTCATCTACTAATAAAGAAAGTATTTCACTTTTTAAAAAAAGTGGTTTTGTTAATGTAGGTTTGAAAAAAGATTGGATATTTTACAATAATAAATTTAATGATGAGTTATTAGTTCAAAAAATTCTGAATAAATGAAAGTTTTAAAAATAATTATACCAATAACAATCCTATTTTCAGTTATAGCTATTGACTACTATAATAAGTTTTATAAAGAAAATACTGCTTTTGACGAGGAAGCTATATTCCTCTATGTCATGGAAGGTGATAGCCTAGCCTTTGCAGACTCTATTTCAAAGTATTTAAAATCTACAAAAACATTTTACAAAGTTGCAGATAGACTTAATTATTTAGATAATAAAAAAACAGGAAGATTTAAAATAATAAAAGGTATTGGAAACAATGACATAGTCAGATCTTTAAAGTTTAATAATACTCCTGTAACAGTTACTTTTAATAATCAAGAAAGAATTGAAAACTTAGCAGGAAGAATTTCAAAGCAAATTTATGAGGATAGTTTATCTCTTATTAATTCATTTAAAGATGAGGATTTTTTAATGAGTAATGATTTAAATGAGGAAAATATTCTTTCAATTTTTATTCCTAATTCATATAAAATTTATTGGAATACTAGTTCTGATGATTTTAGAGACAAAATGCTTAGTGAATTCAAAAAGTTTTGGAATCAGGATAGATCTGAAAAAGCTAAAAACTTAGGCTTGAGTAAATTAGAAATAATTTCATTAGCATCAATTGTTCAAATTGAGAGTAGAAAAATTGATGAACGTCCAAGAGTTGCAGGTTTATATATAAATAGACTTCAAGACAAAATGAGGCTTCAAGCTGATCCAACTGTAATTTATACAATAAAAGATTATTATAAGAATTTTGATACTATTATAAGGAGAGTCCTTTATCGAGATCTTAAATTAGATTCTGAGTTTAATACATATAAGATAAAAGGTCTTCCGCCAGGTCCTATAACAATGCCAGATATATCAGCTATAGATGCTGTTCTTGATTATGAGAAACATGATTATTTGTTTATGGTAGCCAATCCATCTAATAGAGGATATCATCTTTTTGCAAGCGATTTATCTGGACACAACAGAAATAAAAAGGCTTATATCCGCTGGATAAACAGCAAGGGAATCTATAGATAGTTTAGTTTGAAAGTTTCTGATTCAAATCTTCAACATACTTTCTGAATTGTTTATCAGTAAAGCTAAGATTATCAACAGTTTTGCACGCATGTAGAACAGTAGCATGATCTCTTCTACCGATTTGTGAGCCAATACTAGCAAGCGAAGCCTTGGTGAATTTTTTAGCAAAATACATAGCTATTTGTCTGGCTTGTACAATATGTCTTTTTCTAGTTTTTGATTGTAGTGTTTGTATATCCATTTGGAAATAATCAGAAACTACTTTTTGAATGTAATCAATAGAAACCTCTCTTCTATTATTCTTAACAAATTTATTTATAACCTCCTTGGCTAACTCTACTGTTATTTCTGCTTTGTTAAATGAAGATTGAGCAATTAGGGATATAATCGCGCCTTCTAGCTCCCTTACATTCGAATGTATATTCTTAGCTACAAATTCAATTACATCATCTTGAATCTCAACGCCATCTCTGTAAAGTTTATTTTTTAGAATTGAAACTCTAGTCTCAAAGCTTGGGTTTTGAAGTTCAGCAGATAATCCCCATTTAAACCTAGATAAAAGTCTTTGTTCAATATCTTGCATATCAATTGGAGCTTTGTCTGAAGTGAGAATAACTTGTTTCCCATTTTGATGCAAGTGATTAAAAATATGAAAAAATACATCTTGAGTTCCAGATTTACCTGAAAGAAACTGAACATCATCAACTATTAGGACATCAATTACTTGATAAAAATGTATGAAATCATTTCGAGTATTCTTTTTAACTGAATCAACATATTGTTGAGTAAATTTTTCTGCTGAAATATATAATACAGTTTTATCTGGATATTTCTGTTTAATATCGACTCCTATTGCATGTGCTAGATGAGTCTTTCCTAATCCAACACCTCCATAAACAAGAAGAGGATTAAAGGATGTGCCTCCTGGTTTATTTGAAACAGCAATTCCTGCAGATCTAGCTAATCTGTTAGAATCACCCTCTAAAAAATTTTCAAAAGTGTAATTAGGATTTAATTGTGATTCAATCTGAAGATTTCTTATTCCAGGTATGACAAATGGATTTTTTAATTCAGATGCAAAAGTGCTGAAAGGAGAATCAATTGATTGTGATTTTATGCTAGAACTTGAAGAACTCGGAATTTTTTCAGTAAATGGCATCTTATTTCCAAATGTGTTCTCCATTTTAATTATATAGACAAGTCTTGCTTCTGACCCCAGTTCTTTGGTAAGAGCCATTCGTAAAATCTTAACATAATGTTCTTCTAGCCATTCGTAGAAAAATTTACTAGGAACTTGAATACTTAAAACATCATCTGAAAGCTTAACTGGAATTATGGGCTCAAACCAAGTTTTATATGCCTGAGGCTGGATATTATCCTTTATAAAGGATAAGCAATTGTTCCATACTGCAGAGGGTGTTTGACTCATTTTTTCTTAGCTAGATATTATTTGAATATATTTATGAAATATTGTTTTTGGCTCACTGCAAATATTAGTTAAAAAAAGTGAAAAAAAAATATCGTTTACTATTGATTATTAATTTTTTTTTTGTTAAAATCAAGTAGGATAATTTTGTAGGAAGATTAGTGTTTTCCTTCATAAAACATAATAAATGAACTACACAACGGGTAAAATTAAAGTCAGATATAACGAAACCGATCAAATGGGTATCGTTCATCATAGTAATTATTTGAAATTTTTTGAATTAGCAAGGATTGAATGGCTAGAGAAATTGAATATGCCATATGAGGAAATTGAAAGTAACAATATAATTCTCCCGGTTGTTAGATGTGAATTAAAGTTTATAAAACCATTAATTTTTGGAGACATTTTTTTTGTAAAAGTTTTATGTTCAAAAAAGCCAACTTCTACAATTGAGTTTACTTACGAAATTTATAATGATAATAATGAATTAACTACCGAAGGGAAAACATCACTAGCATTCCTTAATTCTTCTACAAGAAAGCCATCAAGATGTCCAAAGATTATTAGTGACTTGTTTTAAATATTTATCTCTCTAATGTATAAAGAGAATCTCTACCTATTATTGTTTCTTTAAAAATTGAAAAATCTATATCTGGACTTTTGACACCATCCACTAAATTTTTACTAGATTTAAATACTCTGATAGAATCCCACAAATCATTTTTTAAAAAATTATTAATTGTTTTAGTACCCCCCTCTATGATTACAGATTGAATTTTTAGACTGTATAATGAATCTAAAATAAATTTCATTTTTTCAAATTTTATTATTTTAAGATTATCATTAATCGCACTATTCTCTTTCTTTGATAACACTATTGTTTTTGAATCTTTTGAAAATATTTTAGAGTTTACAGGGATTCTACAATTAGGGTCTAACACAAATCTAATTGGATTTTTTCCTTGAACTAACCTAGTAGTTAGAAAAGGGTTGTCATCTATTATGGTCTGAACACCAACTAAAATTGAATCTTCTTGTCCTCTCCATGTGTGAGATAATTTTAAAGACTCTTCACCAGAAATCTTGAATACTTCTCTTTGTTTTTTAATTGGACTTATAAATCCATCACTTGATTCAGCCCATTTTAGAATTATATATGGCCTTTTAAATTTATGATAAGTAAAAAATCTTCGATTTAAATAATTGCATTTATCTTCTAAAACACCTAATGTTACATTGCAACCACTATTTATAAGTTTTTCGACACCACCTCCTTTAACTATACTGTTAGGATCTCTTGATCCAATAATTATATTTTTAATTTTATTTTTGATTATTAAATCTGTACATGGTGGTGTTTTGCCAATGTGATTACATGGTTCTAGATTTACATACAGTGTCGAGTCTTTTAGTAAATCTTTATTTTTCACACTGTTGATTGCATTAACTTCAGCATGATTTTCTCCATAGATTTGATGAGACCCTTCTCCTATAATTTTATTTTTATGAACTATGACAGATCCAACTAGTGGATTTGGAAAGGTATTTCCTAATTCTTTTGATGCTAGCTCAATACATCTTTCCATATAATTTATATTATACTCCATAACTACTAATAAAATTAGAATTGTAAATTTAAGCCAAAAAGCATAAATATGTTGATTAGACCAATTAATCAATCTGATAATAAATCTCTTTCAGTTATACTCAGAGAAGTATTGGTTGAAATGCAGATTCCAAAAATAGGTTCTGCATACGAAGATCCAGAATTAGATGATATGTTTAATACTTATCAATTGCCAAGATCACAATATTTTGTTGTTCAAGAGGGAGATAGAATTCTAGGTGGTGCAGGTATAAGTCCATTAAGAGATGGAGATGCTAATATCTGTGAACTTCAAAAAATGTACTTTAATAAATCTTTAAGAGGAAGGGGTATAGGACAAAAAATGATACAAATTTGTATAGATTTTGCTGTTAAATCAGATTTTGATAAGTGTTATATAGAAACTATGCCTAATATGATTAAAGCTCAAAAATTATATATAAAACAAGGATTTAAATATATAGATAGCCCGCTTGGAAATACAGGTCATAATGCTTGCCCTATTTGGATGATAAAGGAAATTAGATGACAATTATTGAATTAAGAAACACTTTTAGAGACAAACTTAAATTTTCAACTAATGAATGTGACTTTTTGTATAAAGTTATACTTAAAGATTTATGTGAATTAGATCCAATCAAAATTGCTTTGGATCCGAATTTTATAGTAGACAAAAGTTCTGAAAAATTAATACTAACTAGCTTAGATAGAATTTCTGCTAACTATCCAATAGACTACATTATTAATAAAAAAAATTTCTATGGTTATGATATTTATGTAAATGAGGATGTTTTGATTCCAAGACCAGAAACAGAGGAACTAGTTGAATGGATTCTAGATGACAACATTAATATCACTAAAACAAAAAAAGTTATAGACTTATGTTCTGGATCAGGATGCATTGGTATTGCAATTTCTAAAGAAAACAACTATATGGATGTTACAGTGTCAGATATATCAGAAAAAGCTCTAGAAGTATGTAATAAAAATAAAATTAACCTTGACTCTTCTATTAATGTAATTAAGCTTGATCTTAACTCAAAATATTCTTCGCAAATAAAATATGATATAATTGTATCAAATCCTCCATATTTGAGTTTTAGTGAATTAGATTCAATAGGCGAAAATGTAAAATTTGAACCAGATATTGCATTGTTTGCCCCACGAAATAACCCTCTTCACTTTTATGAAAAAATCTTTGAATTTGCATTAGATAACCTAAATAAAAAGGGTCAAGTATACTTAGAGATTAATCCAATTTATATTGAAGATTTTAAACAATTATTATCAAGATTTAAGCTAAATGATGTTAACTTTAGAGATGATTTTAGAGCAAAAAAAAGATTAGTTAAAGTATCATTTTAAAATGAGTGAAATTAAATCTAGAATTTTAGAATTAAGAAATCTAATTATTGAACATAATCGTAATTACTATGATCTTGATAAAAACCTAATATCTGATTTTGATTATGATGAGTTGCTTAGTGAATTAATCAAACTTGAAAATCAATATCCTGAATTCCAAGATCAAAACTCTCCTTCAAATAGAGTAGGCGGTGGACTCTCAAACAAGTTTAATTCAGAATCACACATTTTCCCAATGTTTTCTCTTGATAATACATATTCAGATATTGAACTTGAAGCCTGGTATAAAAGAATCGTTAAGATTACAGGTATTACAGATTTTGAATTTTGTTGTGAGTTAAAATATGATGGGGCATCTGTAAATCTATTATATGAAAATGGGAAGCTATCTAGAGGATTAACTAGGGGGGATGGATCTCAAGGTGATAATATCACAAATAACCTCAAGACTATTAATTCTATTCCTATTAAATTAAAAAATAAATCATTTCCTAATCAGTTTGAAATTAGAGGAGAAATTATAATTCCTACAGATTCTTTTAATTTATTAAATAAAAAACGAGAACAATCAGGCCTCCCCTTATTTATGAATCCTAGAAACACTGCCTCAGGAAGTATTAAATTACTAGATTCAAAAGAAGTAGCGAGACGACCTTTAGAGTGTTTTCTTTACTCTGTTATTTCAGATGATGATAACATAAATAATCATTCTGATTTATTAAACATGGCTAGAGATATGGGATTTAATGTTCCATTATATGAAAAAGTAGTAAAAGGATTAGATGGGGTTAAAGATTACATACAATATTGGGATAAAAATAGAGATAATTTACCTTTTGAAATCGATGGAATTGTTATTAAAGTTGATAGTATAAAATATCAAAAAATATTAGGTTTTACCTCAAAATTTCCAAGATGGGCCATAGCCTATAAATTTAAAGCTGAAAATTTAGCTACTAAATTAAAATCAATATCATTTAATGTTGGAAGGACTGGAACAATTACTCCAGTTGCAAATTTAAAGCCTGTATTAATTTCTGGTTCTACTGTCAAAAGAGCTTCACTTCATAGTTATGACCAAATGAATAAGTTAAGGTTAAGATTTAATGACAGTGTATATGTTGAAAAAGGAGGAGAAATAATCCCAAAAATAACAGGTATTGATAACAAAAACAGAGGGTTTAAGGCAGATGAAATTCCATTTCCAACAAATTGTCCAGAGTGTGATACCAGATTGATTAAATTAGAAACTGAAGCTAACTTTTTTTGTCCAAACACAAATAACTGTCGACCTCAAGCTATTGGTAGAATTCAACATTTTGTTTCAAGAAAAGCTATGAATATTGATGGATTGGGAGATGAGACAATCAAGCTACTATATGATAAAGGTCATATAAAGGATATATCAGACATTTATAATCTTGATTATGATGCAATTTCAAAAATTGAAGGTCATGCTGAGAAATCTGTTGAAAATCTTAAAAAAGGAATTGAAGAATCAAAGTCAAAATCATTTCAGAAAATATTATATGGTATTGGGATAAGATATGTAGGAGAATCTGCTTCCAAAACAATTTTAAAACAAATAAAGTCTATTGATGAATTAATAGCTTTAGATTTTGAGTCTCTGTCAAAAATTGATGAAATTGGAGATAAAACAGCTGCAAGTATTACCACTTTTTTTAAAAATGATGATAATATAAAGCTTATTGATCGGTTTAGAGATTCAGGTTTAAATCTTATAAATGACAAATTCAATAACAATTCTTTAATCCTATCAAATCTAGTTTTTGTTATTTCTGGTGTTTTTGAAAAATATAGTAGAGAAGAGATGAAAAATATTATTGAAGATAATGGAGGAAAAACAAGCTCTTCCATCAGTTCTAAAACAAATTATTTAGTTGCAGGCAAAAATGTTGGCCCATCTAAATTTAATAAAGCTAATGAACTTGGAGTTCCAGTTATTAATGAAGTGTCATTAATTGACTTAATTTCATAAACTTATATTAAATTTGCCAAAATACGCAATACTTTATGTACAGATTTTCTTTTATAATATTGTCAACTTTAATCTTGTCCTCATGTAATGATTATCAAAAATTATTAAATAGTACTGAGAATGAAGTTGATAAATATACTGCTGCTGAAGAATATTATGATAATGGAGAATATAGAAGAGCTAATGCTTTAATTGAGCAAATAATTCCATCATATAGAGGAAAACCACAAGGTGAAAGGTTAGTTTATTTCTTTGCTAATTCCTATTTTGAGACAAAAATTTATTATTCTTCTGCTATTCAATTTGAAAATTTTATTAAGTCTTATCCCAATAGCCAAAGAATTCAGGAAGCTTATTTTATGGAAGCTAAATCTTATTACATGCTTTCACCTCTGTATACTCTAGATCAAGATGACACTTATACTGGAATTGATAAGCTTCAAGTTTTTATTAATAGGTTCCCCAATAGTGAATATGTTGTTGAGGCACTGGAATTAATGGAGGAGTTACAAAATAAGCTTGAGAAAAAAGAATTTGAAGTTTCAAAACAGTACTATTCTATTAGAGACTATAATTCTGCTATTAAATCATTAGATAACTTTATAGCAGATAACCCTGGAACAATCTTCAGAGAAGAAGCCTTATATTATAGATGGTTGTCTCAATATGAGATTACAATTAATAGTATTGAGTCTAGAATAAATGAGAGAGTTACGGAGCTTGAGAGATCATTTGATAACTTTTTAAGATATTATCCTGACACCATCTTTATTGAAGATTTATCAGAAAAAATTAATATTGCTAAACAACTTTTATAAATAAAATAATGAATAAATATAGAAACACTAACGCTGCAAACACAACTAAGACATACAATAAACATGAGATTGAGAATCCTACTGAGAATATTTATGAAGCAATCTCAATAATTTCTAAAAGATCAAGTCAAATTAATGCTGAAATTAAAAAAGAACTTCACGATAAGCTTGATGAGTTTGCGACACATAATGATAGCTTAGAAGAAATATTTGAAAATAAAGAGCAAATTGAAGTTTCAAGATTTTATGAAAAACTTCCAAAGCCCTATGCTATTGCTGTTCAAGAATGGTTGGATAATAAAATTTACTTCAGAGATACAGAATCTGAAAGTGAGCAATAAACTTTCATTATATGAGTGTCTTAGCTCAGAAAAATATTCTAATAGGAGTTTCAGGGGGTATAGCTGCTTACAAAATCCCTTTATTAATCAGACAACTGACTAAGCTCAGTGCTAATGTTAAAGTGGTAATGACTCCTTCCTCTAAAGAGTTTGTTACTCCTCTTACTTTATCAACGGTTTCTAAAAATGATGTTTTTTCAGAATTCACTTCACAAAAAAACAATAATCCATCATGGAATAATCATGTAGAGCTAGCTGAGTGGGCAGATGTTTTTATCATAGCTCCTGCAACCTCAAATACGATATCTTCAATGGCTAATGCTAGATGTGACAATCTTCTTTTGGCTTGTTACCTGTCATCTAATTGTCCTGTTTTTGTTGCGCCTGCGATGGATCTTGAAATGTTTAAAAACAATCTTAATCAAGAGAATATAAATAAACTGAAATCGAATTTAACAACTGTTCTACCTGTTGGATCTGGATCTTTAGCAAGTGGATTAGAGGGAGAGGGAAGAATGCTTGAACCTTCTGAAATTATTGAATTTGTTGAAAATAGAACTAAAGAATCACTTCCTTTAAATGGCTTTAATATTTTAATTACAGCAGGACCAACTCATGAAAAAATTGATCCTGTCAGATATATTGGAAATAGCTCTTCTGGTAAAATGGGCTATTATCTTTCTAAAAAATCTATTGAGTTAGGAGCTAATGTAAATTTAATTATAGGGCCAACAAATTTATCTATGGACCTCTCAAATATTAATACAATTAGAGTTCAAGACTCAGAGGAAATGTTTAAAGAAACTATCAAACTCTTTGATAATTCTGATATAGTAATTTGTTCTGCTGCTATCTCTGATTTTAGGCCAGTCCAAGTAATTGAAAATAAAATTAAAAAGGAAAACGGATTAGACTCAATTAAACTAGAACCTACCATTGATATTTTGAAAGAACTTGGAGAAGTTAAATCCTCACAGTTTCTTGTAGGATTTGCTCTAGAGACAGATAACGTTATTAAGAATGCAAAAAATAAATTAAAATCTAAAAATCTTGATGCTATAGTCGTTAATAAAATAGGTGATTTTAATCCGATTTCAAGTGACTATAATCAAATTGATTTTATAAATTCAAGTTTGGAAATTACTTCATTCGAAAAAAAATTAAAGTCAGATGTTTCAAGTGATATTTTAAATCAGATAATAAAGAATGTTAAAAAGACTTAAGATTAATAATTATGCTTTAATTGACTCTATTGAAATATCTTTCGATAAGGGCATGACTTCCATTACAGGTGAAACGGGAGCTGGAAAGTCCATAATTCTTGGAGGACTCTCTATGGTTTTAGGTTCAAGAATTGATAATTCAAAAATTATCAATAAGGATAAAAAATGTTTTGTTGAGGCTGTGTTTGATCTTAAAGATCAGAACTCAAATGAGTTTTTTTTAAATAATGATTTAGATTATGATGACATAACTATTATTAGGAGGGAGGTCAATCAAAGTGGAAAGTCTAGAGCTTTTATTAACGATACACCCGTTAAGCTTGATCTTTTGTCTAGTTTAACAAATAAATTAATTGACGTCCACTCTCAGTTCAATAATTTGAGTATTCTAAATTCAAATTTTATTTTTTTAATTCTAGATTCACTTTCCGATAACCTTGATGACTTTAAAGTTTATTCAAATGAATTCAGGTCACTAAAAGTGATTGAAAAACTTATAGAAGATAAAAAAATTACTAGAGAGAAATTAAATTCTGATTTAGATTATAATAAATTCTTATTGAGTGAATTTGAAGATTTAAATCTAGACGATATAAATCTGTCTGATCTTCAAAATAAAGTAAAAGAGGCTGACAATGTTGATCAAATAAAGGAAATACTATCAAAAATTAATCTTGAATTTAATACTGACGATATTGGTATATCAGATAAATTATCTCATATTATTAAAAGTTTAGGCAAGGTTTCTAGTTCATCAGAGCGTCTTAATGAACTTACTCAAAGCCTGAACCTTGTTAATGAAAATTTAAATCAGTTAGTTAATGATTCAGAGTCAATTCTTACTGATATTTCTAACTCTGAGGCTAATATTGATAATCTTAGAGACACTCTTGATAAGATATTTTCCCTCCAAAATAAACATAGGCTAGAATCGATTGAGGATTTATTAAACCTTAGACATGATTTAACACTTAAAATTTCAACTCATGACAATATAGATTTTGAAATTGAAAAGCTTGATAAGGAAATGAAGACTTTAACTTCTAACCTTCTTATTAAAGCAAATAAAATTCATGACAAAAGAAGATCTGTAATTCATGAATTTCAAATTTTAATGAACAAAAATTTATCAGAATTGGCTATGGAAAAATCTGATATCAAAATTGATTTATCTAAAAGTGAAACAATACAAAAAAACGGTATTAGTGAGGGTAGATTTTTATTTAAATCTAATAATGAAAGTATTTATAGTGAATTAAAAGATATTGCTTCAGGTGGAGAAATATCAAGAGTGATGCTATCAATTAAATCTATTTTATCAAAGTTTACTAAACTATCTAGTATAATCTTCGATGAAATTGATACGGGTATTTCAGGTTCTGTTTCTTCCAAAGTTGCTGAGCTTATGAAATACATGTCTCACAAAATGCAAGTTATAGTTATTACGCATACTCCCCAGGTGGCTTCTAAGGGTGATTTTCATTACAAAGTATTTAAAAGAGAAGAAAATAATAAGATTATTACTGATGTAAAGTTGCTTTCTGATAAAGAAAGAGTAAATGAAATTGCAGAGATGTTGTCAGGTGACAAATCAAATAAATCTGCCAATGAACTTGCTAATGAATTATTGAATTAAACTATATTTATGACACAATGGAAAATAATATTTTAAAAGGTAAAAAAGGAATAATATTTGGTGCTTTAGACAGTAGTTCTATCGCATGGAAAACAGCTGAAAATGTTTTTAGAGAAGGAGGGGAATTTGTTTTAACTAATGCTCCTGTTTCTGTTAGAATGGGATCAATTAATGAACTTGCAGAGAAGACAAATTCTGAATTAGTTCCTGCAGATGCAACTAATCTTGAAGATCTTGAAAACTTGATTAAAGTTGCAAAAGATAAATTTGGCAAACTTGACTTTATTCTTCACTCTATAGGTATGTCTGTAAATGTTCGAAAAGGTAGACATTATACTGATTTAAACTATGACTGGTTAACTAAAGGTTGGGATGTTTCTGCTGTTTCTTTTCATAAGCTTATGCAATCTCTTTTTAAATTAGATGCAATGAATGAGTGGGGAAGTATAGTAGCTCTTACGTATATAGCTGCTCAAAGAACTTTTCCAAATTATAATGATATGGCTGACAATAAAGCTTATTTAGAGTCTATTGCTAGAAGTTTTGGATATATTTTTGGTAAAGAGAAAAATGTAAGAGTCAATACAATATCACAATCTCCAACCCTTACAACAGCTGGTAAAGGAGTTAAAGGACTTGATGACTTTCTCAATTATGCAGAACTTACTTCACCTCTCGGAAACGCAACTGCTGACGATTGTGCAAATCTTACTGTCTCCTTATTTTCAGATTACACAAAAAGAGTAACACTTCAAAATATATTTAATGATGGTGGATTTTCGAATGTTGGTGTTAGTCAAGAAATAATTGATAAATTAAACTCAAAATGAAAATTATTGGATTAACCGGGGGTATTGGTTCTGGAAAATCTACTGTTTTAAAACTTTTTAAAGATCTAGGCGTAAAAACTTACAGCGCAGATAGGGTTGCTAAAAAACTAGTTAACTCAGATCATAAATTAATTGACCTTATAAAGGCATCTTTTGGTGAAAGTATTTACCATGATAATAAATTAGATTCTAAAAAACTTTCAAAAATTGTTTTTACTAATCCTGAAAAATTAAAAACACTTAACTCAATTATTCATCCAGCTGTAGACATAGACTTTAAGAACTTTATAGAAATCAATAATGAAAATTACATAGTAAAGGAGGCTGCAATTATTTTTGAAACAAAATCCGAGAATAAATATGATAAAATAATATTGGTGAGAACACCTTTAGAAATTAGAATTGAAAGAGTAATGAAGAGAGATAATATTTCAAAAATCGAAGTAATGAAGCGGATCAATAATCAATTAGATGAAAAAGAAATTATTGATAAGTGTGATTATGTAATTAATAATCATAATCAGAAAGATTTAAAAAATTTAGTTTACAATATTCACCTAGAATTAAAATCCTAATAAATAGATATTAACATTTCATTAAGAAATTTTAATTTTAAAATTGAGAATTTTATAAAAAATGAACAAGAAGCTTTACACATATTTAGTTCTATTGATGTCATTTTCATTGATAGGAATAATCTTAATGCAAGGTTATTGGATCTATTCAGCATGGCAAAATAAGGAAGAAGAGTTTTCTCTTTCTGTTAATAGGGCTTTACGTGAAGTTGTTGATGAGATTCAAAGTAGAGAGCTTAATGATTATGTATACACTTATCAAATGTTAATTGATTCTATTGGAACACCTAATGAATCAAATTTTACAGATGTTTTTTTATTCTTAGATGAAGATCAATCTTCCAATCTTTCCACTTTTTTTGCTTATGGAATTCTTGAAGAAGATTACAATATCAATTTACCTAATAATTTTTCTAATAGATATGGAGATGATAACCTAAAAGATTATAAAGCTGTTAAAACAACAATAGTTAATAAAAATATTTTTGATAGAAGAGAGAATAGACTTAATGCCTCCATTGCAAAATTAAAAAGCGTAGAAGATATAGACTTATTCAAGTTTGAGAAATATAAATCAGCTTTTCAAGAATATGCTTCATCTCTTCCTATTCATAAAAGAACTACATCTAGAGAGATACAAATTTTACTAAACCAAGGCTTCAAGGATAGAAATATTATTACACCTTATGAATTTGGAATTTATAGTAATGGATTGTCAACTAAGGTGAAATCAAATAATTACTTAGAAGTTCAGTCTGGTCCAAAGTATTCTATACCCTTTCTGTTTGATAGATCAAGTCCTATATCTTATAATTTAGTAGTATCATTTCCTGAAAAACAAGAATATGTTCTCTCAGGTATTATAGGAGTAGCTACTTTGTCATTCATGCTTACTTTAGTCATAGTAGTAATATCTACAAGCGCTCTTTATCAGATCATTCAGCAGAAAAAATTATCTGAAATAAAAAATGACTTTATTAATAATATTTCACATGAATTTAAAACACCTATTGCTACTATAAATTTAGCTCTTGATGCAATTTTAAGTTCTAAGAACAACTTAAATGAAAAGTTTACTTCTTATTTAGGTATGATAAGGGAAGAGAATTCTAGAATGTTATCTCAAGTTGAAAACATACTGAGAATATCTCAACTAGAAAAAAGCTCTAACCCTTTTGATATGGAAGAGACTAACATTCACGAAGTAATTGAGGATGCAATTGAACATGTTAAGTTGATAGTGGAAAGTCGAAATGGGTCAATAAAATTATCTCTTAATGCAGAAAACTTTAATATTAGTGGAAATAGTAATCATCTTGAAAATATTATTATTAATATTCTTGATAATGCTTTAAAATATTCTAAAGAACACCCACAAATAGTTGTTTCATCAATTAATTCTAATAAAAATATTATAATTTGTTTTGAGGATAATGGAATTGGAATGGATAAAAACACACAGAAAATGATCTTTGAAAAATTTTATCGCGAACAGAATGGCAATATTCATAACATAAAAGGACATGGCTTGGGATTGTCCTATGTTAAAAAAATCATTGACTTTCATAATGGAAAAATTTCATTGGAGAGTAAAATAGGTACAGGAACAAAGTTTTATATAACTCTTAAAAACATTTAACATGAAATCAAACAAAAGAATATTATTAGTTGAAGACGATCCAAATTTTGGTAGAATTTTAAAAGACTACTTAACTTTAAACAACTATGAAGTTTCTCTGGCTGTAAATGGTATAGAAGGCTTTGAAAAATTTAATAGATCTGACTTTGATTTATGTATTCTTGATATAATGATGCCATTCAAGGATGGACTTACCTTAGCAAGGGAAATAAGAGAGGTCAATGAATTAATTCCATTAATTTTCTTAACTGCAAAAAATTTAAAGGATGATGTTCTTAAAGGTTATAAAATTGGTGCAGATGATTACTTAACAAAGCCTTTTGATTCAGAAATTCTACTTGCTAAAATTAAATCTATTCTAAACAGAAAACCTAATGTGAGTACTGAGGAAAAAGATACTTTTGAGTTTGAGTTCGGTGACTTTAATTTTAATTCCAAACTTCGTATTTTAACCCATAAAGAGGGTGAATCATTTAAATTATCTCCAAAAGAAAATCAACTTCTTAAAATGCTTGTTTTAAATTTTGATGATCTTCTCCCAAGAGATATTGCACTAAATAAGATTTGGAGAGATGCGAATTATTTTACTTCCAGAAGTATGGATGTTTATATTGCTAAACTTAGAAAATATCTTGATAATGATCCATCATTGAAAATTATTAATGTTCACGGAGAAGGATTTAGATTGATGAAGGAGTAGTTTCGCTTATTTCTCTATACTCCTCTTGGATGATATTTTTTAAGAACTTCTTCTAGATGAAAAGTATCTAGGTGTGTATATATTTCAGTTGTCGTAATGCTTTCATGTCCAAGAATTAACTGTATAGTTCTCAAATCAGCACCATTCTTAAGTAAATGAGTTGCAAATGAATGTCTTAAGGTATGTGGACTTATTTTTTTTTCTAATCTAATACTTTTAGATGCATCGCTTATTATTTTAAAAATCATTGACCTAGTCAAACTTCTTCCATATTTATTTAAGAAAAGAATATCTGAATAATTACTATTAATTTTTAATTTATCTCTTAAGCTTATATAAGTCTTAATTTCAATAGAGGCAATTTTTCCTAGAGGTACAAACCTTTCTTTATCTCCTTTTCCAGTTACTTTAAGAATGTTTTCTTTGAAAAATATATTTGATAATTTTAAATTCACAAGTTCACTTACACGAATCCCAGTTCCATATAAAACCTCTATTATTGTTTTGTTTCTTTGACCAAATTGATGATTTAGATCAATTGAATTAATCAACCGGTTAGTTTCGTCTAACGTAAGGACTTCAGGTAATTTTTTTTCAAGTTTTGGTGCTTCAATATTTGAGATTGGAGATTCTTTAATATATCCCTCAAAAATTAAATAATTAAAAAAACTTTTGATAGCCGAAATACTTCTTGCTTGACTTCTTGTTTTTTTATCTGACAAGCTTTTGTATAAATAGTTTTTTATAGTCTCAGGTTTGCAATTAAGTGGAGTGTCTTTTATGTTATTTATATCTAAAAATTTTTTAAATAAGATGAGGTCATAATCATAACTTTTAATGGAGTTTTCACTTAATCCCCTCTCTAACTTTAAATAATTTTTAAAATTTTCAAAACTTGAATCCCAATTCATTTTTTTTAATTACTCTTTATGCGTTACCTTTATAATATATGAAAATAACAATAATTAATGGACCTAATTTGAATCTTCTAGGCTCTAGAGAAACTGATATTTATGGTAGTCAGAACTTTGATTCATACTTGGAATCACTTAGAGCCTTATATCCAAAAATTGAAATTGAATATTTTCAATCAAACATTGAAGGCGAAATTATTAATTACATTCATGAATCTAAAGATTGTGATGGAATTATATTAAATGCTGCTGCATACACTCACACCTCTGTTGGGATAGCAGATGCAGTTAAATCAATTAATTGTAAGATTATTGAGGTTCATATATCGAACACTTATTCTAGAGAAGAATTTAGGCATAAATCATTTTTATCGCCTGTTGTAGATGGAATTATTATCGGCTTTGGGTTAGATAGCTATAGGTTAGGGGTAGAGAGCCTTATATAATTAAAGATGTATTACCTCATCGTATGCATCAGCTACAGCTTCCATTAAAGCTTCACTCATTGTTGGATGAGGATGAACTGATTTTAATATTTCTTTACCAGTGGTTTCTAGTTTTCTTCCTAAAACAGCTTCAGCTATCATATCAGTTACACCAGCACCTATCATATGACATCCTAGCCATTCACCATATTTTTCATCAAAGATCACTTTTACAAAACCTTCTGAGTGTCCAGATGCTTTAGCTTTACCGGATGCAGTAAACGGGAACTTACCGACTTTGATACTATATCCTTTTTCAATTGCTTTCTCTTCTGTTAGTCCAACAGAGGCAACTTCTGGAGCACAATATGTACATCCAGGAATATTTTCATAATCAATAGGTTCAACATCATGATTAGCAATTTTTTCTACACACAGAATACCCTCGGCTGAAGCGACATGAGCAAGTGCTTGTCCTGGAGTAACGTCTCCAATAGCAAAGTAACCAGGTATATTAGTTTTATAGTATTCATCAACAATTATCTTATCTCTATCTACTGCAATTCCAACTTCCTCTAATCCAATATTCTCAATATTACTTTTTACTCCAACTGCTGAAAGTACTATATCTGCTTCGTGTTCTGAAATTTGACCTTTTGATTTAATCTGAACTTTAACACCTTTACCTTTTGTGTCAGAGGAGATTACTTCAGAATTAGTTAAAATCTCAATTCCTGTCTTTTTAAATGTTTTTTGTAATTGATTTGAAATATCTTTATCCTCTACAGGTAAAACTCTATCCATATATTCAACAACTTTAACTTCTGTTCCCATAGAATTATAAAAATATGCAAATTCAATACCTATAGCTCCCGAACCAACAATTATCATCTTTTTAGGCTGCTTTGGAAGTGTCATAGCCTCTCTGTATCCAATTATCTTCTTACCATCTTGAGGAACTGATTCAATTTGTCTTGATCTTCCCCCTGTTGCAATAATGATGTTGTCTGCTTCATAATTTTCAGTTTTACCACCATTTTCAACTGATACAATTTTATTTGGAAGAACTCTACCATATCCAGAAATCACATCAATCTTATTTTTTTTCATTAAGAAGTTAACACCCTTACTCATTCCGTCAGCTATACTTCTGCTTCTCTTTATAACTGATTCAAAGTCTTTATCAAAATCTTTTATTTTCAAACCATAAGTATCTGCTTTTTTTAGATATTCAAAGACCTGAGCAGATTTTAACAATGCTTTAGTGGGTATACAACCCCAATTTAGACACACACCTCCAAGACTTTCTTTTTCAATTATAGCAGTTTTTAATCCCAATTGAGAAGCTCTAATTGCAGTTACATAACCTCCAGGACCACTTCCTAGAACAACTAAATCATATTTTTTACTCATTTTTATTATTTATGAAATTAATACTAGCAGAATTTACACAATATCTTTTACCAGTTGAGGTGGGCCCATCATCAAATACATGACCTTGATGTCCTCCACAATTAGAACATAAAATCTCTGTTCTTATCATTCCTAAACTTGTATCTTTTTTGTAAGTAATAGCACCAGGAATTGCACTTTCATAGCTTGGCCATCCACAGTCAGACATAAACTTGTTGTTACTTTTAAAGAGTGCTTGCCCACATGCTTTACATGCATAAACACCTTCTTCAAAGTGCATATTATATATTCCTGTATTAGGTCTTTCAGTACCTTTATTTCTAAGAATTTCAAATTCTTCAGGTGAAAGTTCTTCTTTCCATTCTTTATCAGTCTTATTCACTTTAAAAGTTATTTTAGGTTCTTTTGTGTCTATAGAAGTTTGGCAATTTAATAGGGATAAACTAAAAAATAAAACTCCAAATAAGTATAATTTATTACACATCTATTTTTTGACAAATATAAATATCTTTTAATTTATTTGCTTATTTTGGCAATCATTTAAATTTATGTTTAATAAAAAAACTGACCATCCTAGAGGTAGCAAAAAACTAATAGGTGCTTGGGCTCTTTATGACTGGGCTAACTCTGTGTATTCATTGGTCATTTCATCTGCTATTTTTCCAATTTATTATTCTCAATATATTTTTGCAGAAACAAACAGCGTAATTCTTTTTAATTTAGAAATTAATAAAGACACCTTAATTAGTTCAGTTTCAGGTTTTTCTTTTTTATTAATTGCATTTCTTTCTCCACTTTTAAGTGGTATTGCTGATTATATCGGTAATAAAAAAATATTCATGAAATTTTTTGTTTACTTGGGGTCTCTATCATGTATATCATTGTACTGGTTTGAGCTAGAAACTATTGAAATAAGCCTCGTATTTTATGTGCTTGGGTTAATTGGATTTTGGGGAAGTCTAGTTTATTATAACTCATATTTAACTGATATAACATACCCTAAACAAACTAACAAAGTTAGTGCTAGAGGTTATGTTATGGGATATATTGGAAGTGTAATTCTTTTATTGATTAATTTAATCATGATTAATTTTTACGAGTCATTTGGGTTCTCTTCTGAGACATATGCTATGAAATCTTCTTTTGCGATTGTAGGTTTATGGTGGTTAGCTTTTAGTCAATATTCATTTTATCATTTACCGAGAGGAAATAAAGGTATTAAAATTCCAAAAAATATTATCTGGAATGGATTTAAAGAACTTAAATCTGTTTATAAAATAATTAGATCAAGTAAAAGATTTACTAGATTCTTATTAGCATTTTTTATATTTTCATTTTCCCTTCAAACTGTTTTATACATTGCTTCATATTTTGGGGTTAGTGAAATTGAATGGAGTAGTTCAAGTGAGCAAACATCAGGTTTAATTATTAGTATTCTACTAATACAAATTGTAGCTATCGGTGGTGCATATATTTTCACTAGATTAGCTCAAAAATATGGTAATATTCTAGTCTTAACCTTTGCTATATTTTTATGGGGTGTCGTTTGTCTGTATGCATATTACATTAAATCTCCAATGCAATTTTATATGATTGCTGGTCTAGTTGGGCTTTTAATGGGAGGAACTCAGCCTATAGCTAGAGCTACATTCTCTTTATTTATTCCTGACACTAATGATACTACCTCATTTTTTAGTTTTTATGATGTAACAGAAAAAATAGGAATAGTATTTGGTATGCTTTTTTATGCTGTAGCAGCCCAAGTTACAGGTACTGTTAGATTCTCAGTAATTATATTCATGTTCTTTTTCTTTTTAGGAGCTATACTTCTTACCAGAGTTCCACGAATAGATAAAAATAAGTTGGCATAGCTTTTGTCCTTATATAAATATAATAGTTGTATTTATTCAATTGATATTTAATTGTATCATGTTTATGACAATATGACTGTAAAAATATTTTATGAGTATCATTTTTAATAATATGGACAAAATGTCATTTGATGACTTAGGTGAAGAATCAGAATTTATTCCTTTAATGACATCAGAAGATGAGAAAGCCCTCGAAAAAGAGAGTCTTCCTGAGGTTTTATCAATTTTACCATTAACTAATAATGTTTTATTTCCAGGTGTAGTTATTCCTATAAACGCTGGGAGAGATAAGTCAATAAAACTTATTAATGATGCAAATAAATCAACTAAGTTAATTGGTGTAGTTAGTCAAAAAGACATTAAAATTGAAAACCCAGGTATAGAGAACATATATGGAGTAGGAACGGTAGCTAAAATATTAAGGGTTTTAAAAATGCCTGATGGAAACACTACTGTTATAATTCAGGGTAAAAAAAGATTTAAAATTAAATCGGTTGTTAAAACAGACCCATATATACAAGCTACTGTAGATCCTGTTTCTGACAAGACTCAAATAAAATCTGACAGTAAATTTTCTGCTACTATTGATGCTATTAAGGATATAGCTTTAAAAATAATTAAAGAAAACCCAAATATTCCTTCTGAGGCTTCTTTTGCTATTAAAAACATTCATAGTTCTGCTTTTTTGATAAATTTTGTCTGCTCTAATATGAATATTAGTATTAAAGATAAACAAGAGCTGCTTTCAAGTGTTAGTATAGAAAAAAGAGCTCTTAAATGTTTAAAATTTTTAAATTTAGAATATGAGAAACTTGCACTTAAAAACGACATTCAATCTAAAGTTAGAAATGACTTAGATCAACAACAACGAGAATATTATCTCCAGCAACAAATGAAGACTATACAGGAAGAGTTGGGTGATAATTCATATCAAGAAGATGTACAAGAACTAGTAAGTAAATCAAAAAATAAAGAGTGGAACAGCGAAACTAAATTACATTTTGAAAAAGAATTATCTAAGCTGAAAAGAATGAATTCTCAAGTGGCTGAATACTCTGTTCAAAGAAACTATCTTGATTTATTGGTAGATCTACCTTGGGATAAGTTTTCTGAAGATAATTTTGATTTAAATAAAGCACAAAAAATTTTAGATAGAGATCATTTTGGACTTGAGGATGTCAAAAAGAGAATTATTGAGTATTTAGCTGTTCTTAAGCTTAGAAGTGATATGAAATCACCTATTTTATGCTTATATGGTCCTCCTGGAGTTGGAAAAACTTCGCTTGGTAAATCTATTGCAAAATCAATTAACCGAGAATATGTCAGAGTATCGCTTGGAGGATTAAGAGATGAAGCGGAGATTAGAGGACATAGGAAAACCTACATAGGTGCAATGCCAGGTAGAATTATTCAAAGTATCAGAAAATCTGGAACTTCTAACCCTGTTTTTGTATTAGATGAGATTGATAAAATTTCAAGTGGATCTCAAGGAGATCCCAGTTCCGCATTATTGGAGTTGTTAGATCCAGAACAAAATAATTCCTTTCATGATAATTTTTTGGAAATCGGATATGATCTCTCAAAAGTTATGTTTGTTGCAACTGCTAATAACTTATCCTCTATGCACCCAGCACTATTAGATAGAATGGAGTTAATTAATGTTTCAGGCTATACATCAGAGGAAAAAGTTTCAATTGCTTCAAAATTTTTAATTAAGAAGCAATTAACAGAACATGGAATGAAGAATAATGATTTCAAAATTAATAATCAAATATTAAAAGATATTATTAGTGGTTACACCAGAGAGTCAGGTGTAAGAAACTTAGAGAAACAAATTGCAAAATTAATAAGAAATAGAGCTAAAAATATCGTCTCTAAAGCTAAGCTTAATGATTCTAAAGATGTTAATTTTTTAAAAAACGTCCTTGGTCCTAAAAAATTTTTCAGAGATAAATATGAAAATAATTCTGTAGCTGGTGTTGTAACTGGATTAGCCTGGACGTCTGTTGGAGGTGAAATTTTATTTATTGAATCATCTATTTCTGAGGGTAAAGGGGATTTGTCAATTACTGGAAATCTTGGAAAAATAATGAAAGAATCAGCCATTATTGCTCTTGAATATATAAAATCAAACTACAAACTTTTAGGAATAAATGATGAGCTAGATTATTCTAAATATAATATACATATTCATGTTCCTGAAGGTGCTACTCCAAAAGATGGACCTAGTGCTGGTATAACTATTTTGACCTCACTGGTTTCATTGTTCACTCAAAAAAGAGTTAAAAAGAATTTAGCAATGACTGGTGAAATTACTTTAAGGGGAAAAGTATTACCCGTAGGAGGTATCAAAGAGAAGATTCTAGCTGCAAAAAGAGCTAATATTAAAGAAATTATTTTAAGTTCATATAATGAAAAAGATATCGAAGAAATAAATCAGAAATATCTTAAAGGATTAAAGTTTATTTATGTTGACTCTATGACAGATGTTATTAATAATGCTTTAACAAACAGAAAAGTTTTAAACCCTAAAGTAATTTAGTTTGAATTCAGTGATTATTGCTATAGACGGAGAGGCATCAACAGGAAAGAGCACCCAGGCTAAAAAAATTGCTGAAAAATTTAATTATAATTATCGTGATTCAGGAGCCTACTACAGAGCAATAACACTTTATCTTATACAAAATAACATTTCGTCTAACTCAAACATTAATCAAAATATTCTTGATAAAATTGATGTAAAGCAAAAATATGAAAATAAAAAACTGTCTATTTACCTCAATGATGTTGATGTAAGTGGTAAAATTAGAGGTTACAAGGTTTCTACAAATGTTAGTAATTACGCAAAAAAACCTGAAATTAGAAATCTTGTTTACAAACAATTAAGAAATTCTGATAGATCTAATTCACTTGTTATTGATGGTAGAGACATTGGAACTGTAGTTTTTCCAGATGCTACCTTTAAATTTTTTCTTTGTGCAGATTCAAAGGTAAGGGCGGAAAGACGTCATAAAGAAATTAATGATAAGGCAGTCAAATTAGAGTTAATAGAGAAAGAGATCAAATATAGAGATAACACAGATTCAACAAGAAAAGTTGCACCTCTTAAAAAAGCTGATGATGCATATGAAATTGATGTCACTCTTCTTACTATAGACCAGGTTTTTAAAAAAATACTTGATAAAATTGATTCTAAGTAGATAAAAAACTGATCTTAACTTTGCCAATAACTTAATTAATTATATTTTTGCGCACTATGAGTGAAGAAAATACTGCTAATACTAATATTGAGGATACAGAAAAAGCTGTTAAGCCAATTCCAAAAAAGGCTAAGAAAACAACTGATCCTCAAGATGATTTTTTAACAAATTTTAATTGGCATCAATATCAAGAAGGAATTGATGAACTTGACGATAAACAAATTAAAGAGTTTGAAAAACTCGTTGAAAAAAACTTTGTTGATACATCTGATGATAACATAATTGAGGGTGAAGTTTTAATTCTTACTGATAAGGATATCATAATTGATATAAATGCAAAATCAGAAGGAGTAATTTCAAAAAATGAATTTAGGTATAATCCTGACCTCAAAGTAGGTGATAAAGTAGAAGTAATTGTCGATACAAGGGAAGATAAGTCTGGTCAATTAGTTCTTTCTCATAGAAAAGCAAGAGTTATTAAAGCTTGGGAGAGGGTAAATGAAGCACACGATAAAGGTGATATAGTTCAAGGTTTTGTTAAGTGTAGAACCAAAGGTGGAATGATCGTTGATGTTTTTGGCATTGAGGCATTTTTACCAGGCTCACAAATTGATGTTAAGCCTATCAGAGATTATGATCAATACACTAATAAGAATATGGATTTTAAAGTAGTTAAAATCAATCATGAATTTAAGAATGTAGTTGTTTCTCATAAAGCATTAATAGAAGCTGATATTGAAGAGCAGAAAAAAGGAATTATTAGTCAACTTGAAAAAGGTCAAGTTCTAGAGGGTACAGTGAAAAATATGACTTCATATGGTGTCTTTATTGACTTAGGTGGTGTTGATGGTCTTATTCACATTACTGATCTATCATGGAGTAGAATTAATCATCCAAGTGAAATACTTGAGCTTGATCAAACCATTAAAGTAGTTATTCTAGATTTTGATGATGACAAATCCAAGATTCAGCTTGGATTAAAACAATTAACTCAACACCCATGGGATAAACTTGGTGATGATGTTAAAGAAGGTTCAAAAGTTTCAGGTAAAGTTGTAGTTATTGCTGATTATGGTGCTTTTATTGAAATTGACGAAGGAATTGAAGGTTTAGTTCATGTTTCAGAAATGTCTTGGTCAACTCATCTTAGAAGCGCACAGGATTTTGTAAATGTAGGGGATACTATTGAAGCAATTGTATTAACTCTTGATAGAGAGTCTAGAAAAATGTCATTAGGTATGAAACAATTGTCTGAGGATCCGTGGACAGATATAACGAAGAAATTCCCTATTGGCTCTAATCATACTGGATCTGTTAGAAACTTCACTAATTTCGGTGTCTTTATTGAACTTGAAGAAGGTATAGATGGATTAATATATATATCAGATCTTTCTTGGACTAAAAAAATAAAGCATCCTTCAGAGTTTCTATCACTTGAAGACAAAATAGAGGTGGTAATCCTGGATTTAGATGTTGAAGGAAGAAAACTTAGTTTAGGCCATAAACAAACTAAACCAAATCCTTGGGATTTATACGAAAAGGATTTTGCTGTGGATACTGTTCATACATCTGAAATTTCAGAAGTTATTGATAAAGGAGCTATTATAAATTTTAATGATGATATTTCTGCATTTTGTCCAACCAGACATTTAGATAAAAAAGATGGCACTAAATTATCTAAAGGTGATTCTGCTGAGTTTGTAGTAATAGAATTTAGTAAAGAATTTAAAAGAGTAGTTGTATCTCATATGCAAACTCATAATGATTCTTCTTCTCAAGAAGTTGAAGAAGTTAAAGTCAAGGAAAAGAAATCCAAGAAAAAAGATGAAGAATAAAAATTTAAATCCTCAATTTTTGAGGATTTTTTTTTGTACTATACTTAAAATATAAAATTTATATTTTTGTATATAACTGAATATTATGCCAAATAAAATACTCTTAGATTCAAAAAAAATTGAAATAATACTGAGTAGGCTTGTTTATCAGTTAATAGAAAATCATAAGGATTTTCACAATACGGTTTTGTTAGGTCTTCAGCCCAGAGGTATTTTTTTAATAGAGAAAATTTTAGAAATTTTTAAAAGAGATCATCCTAGCCTTAAAATTAAAAGTGGTATCCTTGATTATACCTTCTTTAGAGATGATTTTAGAAGGTCGGAAAAAACACTTTCTGCAAGTTCAACTCAAATTGATTTTTCTATTGAAAATAAAAATGTTGTCTTGATTGATGATGTTTTATTTACTGGTAGAAGTATAAAAGCTGCTATGTCATCTATTGACTCTTATGGCAGGCCAAAATCAATTGAACTTCTTGTTTTAATAGACAGAAGGTTTAAAAGAGAAATTCCAATAGAAGCTAACTATTGCGGTGCTAAAATTGATACTTTTAAGGGTGATAGAGTAAAGGTTCTCTGGGGTGATAAAATAAAAGATAATATTATATACATAGAGAATTAAATGAATAAGTTAAGTGTTGATAATCTTTTGGGTATAAAGTCTTTGAATGAAAGTGATGTAAATTTAATTTTTAAAACTGCATCTCATTTTAAGGAAGTAATAAATAGACCAATAAAAAAGGTTCCAACTTTACGTGATATTACAATTGCAAATTTATTTTTTGAGAATAGTACAAGGACAAAAATATCCTTTGAATTAGCTGAAAAAAGATTAGGTGCAGATATCATAAATTTTTCAAGTTCTTCTTCTTCAGTGAAAAAAGGAGAATCATTAATTGATACCGTAAATAATATACTTGCAATGAAAGTTGATATGATAGTTTTGAGGCACCCTAATCCAGGATCTTCATTTTTATTATCTCAACATACAGATTCATGCATTATAAACGCAGGGGATGGTGCTCATGAACATCCTACACAAGCTTTATTAGATTCATTTTCATTATACGAGAACTTAAAAGACATAAAGGGTAAAAACATATTAATAGTAGGTGATATTCTCCACTCCAGAGTAGCGTTATCAAATATTTATACGCTTAAGCTGTTAGGAGCAAATGTGAAATTATCCTGTCCTTTAAGCTTACTACCGAAAGATATTGAAAAACTTAATGTTTCAGTTGAGACTGATATTGTAAAAGCTCTAAAATGGTGTGACGCAGTTAATGTTTTAAGAGTTCAACGAGAAAGAATGCAAAAGTCTTACTTTCCTGATAACAGAGAATATTCTATGCTTTTTGGTTTAGATATTAATAAGCTGAATAAAATTAAAAAAGACATATTAATTCTCCATCCTGGACCAATTAATAGAGGAGTTGAAATCACTTCTGATATTGTAGATTCAAATAATTCAATTATTTTAGACCAGGTAGAAAATGGAGTAGCAATTAGAATGGCTATAATTTATTTACTTGCATCAAAAATGAACTTTTCAATTAGCGAATAATGAAATTATTTAATCACAGACAATCTTATGATAAAAACTCTTTGAGTATTAGTGATATAGGAGATAATCCTATGGAATTCTTTAAAAAATGGTTTAATGAAGCTGAAAAATCCGATCAGATAATTGAATCAAATGCTATGACTATTTCTACTGTTGACATTGACAATAGTCCATCATCAAGAGTTGTTCTATTAAAGGAAATTAAAGACAATAGTTTAATTTTTTTTACAAATTATAAAAGTAAAAAAGGAAAGTCAATAAATGATAATCCAAATATTTGTGCTTCATTTTATTGGGCTCCTTTGGAAAGACAAGTAATTTTAAAAGGAATTGCAAAAAAAACGACGGAAAATTATTCAGACATATATTTCAATTCAAGACCATTCAATAGTCAGGCTGGTGCTATAGTGTCAAATCAAAGTCAGATAATTTCAAGTTATGATGAATTGATTAAACGTTATGATAAATTCTTAGAAGACTACAGTGGCACATCTTTAAAAAGGCCTTCTCATTGGGGTGGAATTGAATTATTTGTTCAGGAGATAGAGTTTTGGCAAGGCAGGGAAAGTAGACTTCACAATAGAGTAATTTGTAATTATATAGATGATAAATGGGAGCTAAATCTTTTATCACCATAAATGAAAACTATCACTTTTTTGAGGCATTCTAAATCCTCCTGGGATTTAAATGTATCTGATATTGATAGACCATTAAATGAGTTTGGTATTGAAAAAATTAAAAAAGTTGCTGTCTCCTGTAAAGAACATTTTTTAAATTCTGAAATAATATATACAAGTTCGGCTAATAGAGCTACACACACCTGTTCTATTTTAACTCGATATTTAGATGTAAAATTTGATAGAATAAGAATTTGTAGAGATCTATATACCTTTGATTTTAATGAGGTGTTTAAGTTTGTTAATAAAATAGATAACAGATACTCAAATGTAGTTTTAGTTGGACACAATCCAGCATTTACTGATATTTCAAATTATTTTTCTGAAAATAAAATTTTAAATTTACCTACTGCAAGATGGTTTTCTCTAAAATTTGATTCTACCAGTTGGTCGGATATTTTAGATTTAAAACCAATTTTTTATGCAAATAATTTAAAAAGTGAATCTTAAATACATAAATAGAGAATTAAGTTGGTTAGATTTTAATGCAAGAGTCCTGCAAGAGGCATCTAACAAAGAAGTTCCAATATTAGAAAGGTTAAGGTTCATAGGAATTTTCTCTAATAATTTAGATGAGTTTTTTCAAGTTAGGTATGCAACTGTTAAGAGAATTGCAGATGCTAAAACTTCAATTAAAAATAATGAAGAAAACATTGCTGCAAAAAAACTACTAGCTGATATTACTTCAAAGGTTATTAATCTTCAAACAGAAAGTTCACTAATATTGGAGTCAATTGAAAAATCATTAAAAAAAGAGAATATTGTTTTTATTAACGAAAATGAAGTTTTAGAATCTCATAAAGAGTTTTTAAAAGATTATTTTATTAAAAAAATTAGTCCAGCATTAGTAACTGTGATTTTATCTAACAATAAACTTCATGACTTTAAAGACAACAAAGCTTTTCTAATTGCTAATATAAAACTGATAGACAATTCTATTTTTTATGCTTTAGTTGAAATACCAAGAAATATTAGCAGGTTTGTCGTCTTGCCTAAAAATGATAATAAACAATACATCATGCTTATTGATGATATAATTAGATATCATTTAGATATAGTCTTTAGTTTTTTTAATTATTCAAATATTGAAGCTAATATGCTTAAGATAACTAGAGATGCTGATTTTGATATAGATGATATTGATTTATCAAAAAGCTATGTAAAAAAAATTCTAGAATATGTTAACAAGAGAAAGAGAAGTAATCCTGTAAGACTTGTTTATGACAAAAATATTTCTACTTCGACTTTAAACTATTTAATTAAAAAAATTAAAATTACCTCATATGATAGTTTGATACCAGGAGGTAAATATCATCATAGAAGTGATTATATGAATTTCCCAGATCTTGGCAGGTCTGATCTATTATATCCAAAAGAAAAATCCCTAGATATAAAAGATTTAAAAATTGAATCAAACCTTCTAGATCAAATATCAGAAAAAGATTTCCTCATGTATACCCCCTACCATTCCTTTTCTTATTTGGTATCTATATTAAGGCAATCTGCAATTGATCCAAGTGTTAAGTCTATTAAAATTACTCTGTATAGACTTTCAAAAAAATCAAATGTTATTAGCTCCTTAATAAATGCTGCAAAAAATGGCAAAAAAGTTTTAGTTCAAATTGAACTTCAGGCTAGATTTGATGAAGAAAATAATATAAAGGTATCTCAGCAACTTAAGGAGGCAGGAGTTGATTTAATTTTTGGTGTCAAAGGTTTAAAAGTTCACTCTAAAATATGCTTAATAGAACGATTTAAGGGTAACAAAAAAAGATTTTATGGATTTGTAAGTACTGGAAATTTTAATGAATCCACTGCAAAAATATATTCAGATTTTACATTGTTCACCTCTAATCAAAAAATATTAAAAGAACTTCAAAAGGTCTTTGATTTTCTAAAAGCTAACTATAAGATTTATGATTATAAACATTTAATTGTTTCTCCACATCAAACCTATAGCAAACTTTTTAAGCTTATAGATAATGAGATTTCTAATGTTAAGAAGGGTTTAAAAGGACAAATCATTTTCAAATTAAATAGTTTTACTAGTTATAAGTTAGTTGACAAACTATATGAGGCTAGTAAATCTGGTGTTAAAATTAAATTATTAATTAGAGGTATATGCTGTCTAATACCGGCTAAAATTGGACTTAGTGAAAATATTGAGGTTAAAAGTGTAGTAGACAAGTATCTTGAACATTCTAGAGTTTATGTTTTTGAAAATGCAGGTGATATAAAAGTTTTTATTTCTTCAGCTGATTTAATGACAAGGAATATTGAAAAACGTGTTGAAGTTGCTTGTCCTATATATCAAGATAATCTCAAAGAACAAATTCTAAAGACACTTTCTATTAGTGATAATGATAATGTAAAAACTAGAAAAATCAATCAAAGTGTCCAAAATGAATTTATTAGTAACCCAAAGATAGCTATAAGGTCACAATGGGATACTTATACTTATTTTAAAAATAACTTAGATTAATTTGAAAAGAATAGCTGCTATTGATATTGGTTCTAATGCTGTAAGAATGCTAATTTGTTATGTAATTCAATCAGGAGATAAATTTATATTTCAAAAAAACTCGTATTTAAGATTACCTATAAGACTAGGTGAAGATTCATTTAAAAATGGTATCATCTCAAAATCAAAAATTGAAACACTTACTAATTCTATTTTTTCTTTCAAGTATATCATGAAAGTTCATAAAGTTGAAGACTATCAGATCTATGCTACTTCTGCCCTTAGAGAGTCAAAAAATTCATCAGAAGTAATATCGTTTGTAAAGAGACATACTGGCTTAATAATTAACCTTATTGATGGTTTAAAGGAAGCAGAAACCATTTCAAAAGGTAATTCCCTTGAAAAAATTGATTTTAATAAAATCTTCTTATATGTTGATGTAGGTGGAGGTAGTACTGAGTATTCAATTTTGAAAAGAGGTAAGCAGAAACTATCTAAGTCATTTAAGATAGGTACTGTTAGACTTCTTAATAATTTAGTTGATGATGGAATTATAGAGGAAATAAGTTGCTGGTTAAAATCTAATATAGATGGTGATGACAAAATTAAACTATTTGCAACTGGAGGCAACATAAATAAAATTCAATCTATGGCAGGTTCAAAATCAGGTAAACCTATTTCTTATCTTTCAATTAAAGATTTGTCTAATACTCTATCTAAATATAATTATCAAGAAAGAATGATAAAGTTTGATTTAAACCCAGATAGAGCTGACGTAATTATTCATGCATTAAAAATATTTTTAACTACTATGGAATCAATTCAAGCTAATAAGATGTTTGTTCCAAAGTTAGGTCTTGTTGATGGAATGATTAATGAGATATATTTTGAAAATAATGGTAGTAAGTTAGATTCTTAATCTCAGTTCGTCAATTAATAAGCCAATATTTTTGTTGTCTTTTATTATAATTTCTAGTTTGTCTTTACTATCTAAGTATGATTTTTTTGAATTGTCTTCAGATAACTTAACATCTACAGAAATAGTGTAATTATTAAGCTCTTTAGAAATAAAAGTCTGAATTCTATTTCTGTAAGCCTTAACTTCTTTAAAATTCATCTTATTAATCGTAGATATAGTTATTATATTATCTTTAATTGAAGGATTATTCATGTTTAATAAAGAGAGAATATTATTATTTCCTTTATTTTTTTCTGTATCACAGAATTTTTTCCAGATAATTTGAAAATCATTTTCAGTAAATTCATCTGCAGGAAGCTCTTCTAAATCCTCATCTTGTTTATCTTCAGCTGAATTTTTAAAATTAAGACTCGCTAATGAGAGTGATGAGACTTCTTTAGAGACTGGAGGTATAAAAAGCTTTTTATCAATATCATTATTCTCTTCTTCTAAAACTTCTGTTACAACAGATTCTTTTAATTCTGAGGTTTTAATTAAGGATTTTTTTTTTTAATGCTATCAATTGAAGCTAATTTCATTAAGCAAAGCTCTGTATGAATTCTTTTATCATTTATTTTTTGATAGTTTATTAGTGTTTCATTTATAATTTGAATCATCAAAATAATATCATCATCTACAAAATCCTTAGAATGTTCAAGATATTTTAGGCTTAATTCATTTTTTAAATCAGAAATTTTATCTGCAGAACCTATTTTGCTTATTAAGATCTCTCTTAAATGCCTAGATAATCCATTTAAAAAATTAACATCATCAAATCCACGATTAAATATATCGTTGTATTTAGTTAAAATTCTTGGAATATCTTTATTCTTAATTAAGCTAGATAAATCGAAATAAGTTTCATAATCTAAGACATTTAGATTAGTCGTAACTTCAGTAATTGTTAAATTAGAATCAGTAAAGCTTACTAATCTGTCAAACATAGATAGAGAATCTCTTATTGACCCATCTGACTTGTCAGCAATTAATGCTATAGAATTTTCATCATAATTAATTTTTTTGTCTTTGCATATATTAGTCAATAGTTTCATTATTGAAGGGCTGTCAACTTTTTTAAAGTCATAAATCTGACATCTAGATAAAATTGTGGGAATTATTTTATTTTTTTCGGTTGTTGCTAGAATAAAAACTACATGTTTAGGAGGCTCTTCTAATGATTTTAAAAAGGCGTTAAATGCAGCATTAGACAGCATATGAACTTCGTCAATTATATAGACTTTATATTTACCAATTTGAGGTGGTATACGAATTTGATCAGTAATATTCCTTATATCTTCTACAGAATTATTAGATGCAGCATCTAGCTCAAAAATATTATACTCAAAGTCTTGCTCTAAATTATTTATTTTTTTTGCAAGAATTCTTGCACATGATGTCTTACCTACGCCTCTTGGTCCACAGAAAAGAAGTGCTTGTGGAACTTGATCATTCTTAATAGCATTTGAAAGTGTCTTAACAATAGCATCTTGTCCTATCATGTCACTAAAATCTTTAGGTCTATATTCAGAAGCTGATGAAATTGAGGAACTATTCATTTAAACAAATATAGAGATTGAGAAAAATTAATTCTCAAATCATGTTTTTTTTTTAATAAAATTATCAACAAATACTATATTTGTCATGCAAGCCGTCTTATCGCTGTTTTTTCAGAGGAAAGTCCGGACACCAGAGAGCAATGCAGCGGGTAACACCCGTCATCTATTTATAGAGAGGAATAGTGCAACAGAAAGTATGTACAGGTAATGCTGTAGTGGAATCTTGTAAACTCTGCATGGTGAAACGCCAAGTAAATCTACATTTTAAAATTGCTCGTTTTAAGTAGAAGGGTAGGCGGTATGAATGTGATAGTAATATTACATCTAGATAAATGATAAGATTCGACAGAATCCGGCTTATAGGCTTGCTTTTTTTATAATTGACAGAATTGATGAGCCATACTTTCGTTCCTCTACATTGTTTATATAATCTTGTAATGTAATTTTAGAACTATGTTCAATTATTATTTCACCCTCATCAATAAGCATTTCATTATCTTTTATTAATTCTATCATCTCAACATATTGTTTTGTATAAAAATTATAAGGGGGGTCTGCGAAAATTAGATTAAATTTTTTTTTATTTTTTTTTAAAAAAATTAAAAAATCTAGTCTTTTTGTTTGAATATCAAAGTCAAGTTTTGATGCAGTTTTATTAATAAATCTTATGCAGTTAAGATTATTGTCAACTGAAATAACTTCACGGCATCCTCTAGATGCAAATTCATATGAAATATTACCAGTCCCTGAAAATAAATCTAAAACAATCAAGTCGCTATAATTAAATTTATTTGAGATTATGTTAAAGAGCGATTCTTTGACCTTATCAGTAGTTGGTCTTACTGGAAGATTTTTGGGCGCTTTAATAGAAATACTTTTTTTAATCCCTGATATAATTCTCATTTATAATTGAAAAAAATGGTGATTCGTGACTTTCTGAAGAATTATTGTTATATCCTATAAAATCAATCTCTGAGTACTTAGAAGCTATATTATAATAATTTTCAAATCTTTCAAATTTACCCAAAAATGTAATTTTATCTTTCTTGTTTGAACCTTCATAGTTTTTCAAAACAAAGAATAGGTAATATAAAAACTCATTTTCATCATTTACATTAAATGAATTAAAGAAAATAAATTCATCATTATTAAAAATGATTATATCAAATGATTTATAATTAAAGTTTACAAAAAAAGAAAATCCATAAGTTTCGGCATTTCTATTCTCTATAAAATCATATAGATAGGTGAAATAATTATTATGAGAATACTCCAATTTCGATTTTTCTAATATCTCATTCAATTTATCTGAAATTGAATAAACTACTTTAATTTTTTTATCATAAGACGTATCTGATAAAATAGTTTTTAATGAAACTGTATTGGTTATTAAGTATTTATATTTAAGATCTTCATCAAAATAGATAGAGGGTACTACAGATGGGCGTGAATTAAAATTAATTATTTCAATAAATTCTGAAGATGAGTTTAATATGAAAACAAGGGATTTTGAAACGAATTTATCATCATCAAAATCTACCCTTATAACATCATTTATCGATTTAAGATGAAAGAAAGATTCAAATTGATAAATAAATGTTTTATTGATTTTACTCTTTATTTTTTGCATCAAAAATAGTAGGCCAGTTTCCGCTAGTACTTACCTCAGTCATTGATCCCAAAATTATCTCAGTACCATTAACGCCATCAACTGAAATAACCTTATTTTCTTGATCTAATAAGTCTTTATTTTGATCAAAAAGAACAATATTTTTCATGACTTTAACTTCAAAAACTGGTACTTGATAGCCATTTTTATCTATAATGTCTGATTTGATAGAAAATTCTGAGTCTGTTCCATCTATTGGAACTTTTGCCATCATCTTATATGAATCGTTTTGACCGAAAAGAGAATCTTTTACAGAAACAAATCCTAGTGTATCAACAATTTCGACTTCCTTTAGCATATCAATTCTATAAGTTCTATTATATTCTAGATAAGATGAATCTCTTTTTTCAATAAGTGTAAATATACCATTATCAACAAAGCTGACTAAACTATCAAAGTTACTTGCATAGAAGCCTCTAACGTCCTTATGAGCAATTTGAGCATTTCTTATATCTTTTAACCTATCAATAACTTGAGTGTATCTCTCATTTTTAACTTGGTTAAACTTTATAGGTCCATTAATAGAGCTGTATATTTGTGTCGCAAAAAATATTGATGTCAACCACAAAAAAAATTCTAATGCACGTTTTTTATTCATCTTAGTAATTTTTGATTTTAACAAATCTACAATTTTTTTTTTTTCGTGAAACAATATATAAATGAATTATATTAGAAAAATATTTTAAATGAAAACTATAGCTTTAATACCTGCTAGACTTGAATCTGAAAGGTTTCCTAACAAATTACTTAAAAAAATTAATGGAATCCCTATTATACTTAAAACTTACAGATCAGCATTAAAAACTAATCTTTTTGATGAAGTATATGTAGTTAGTGGAAACGATGAAATTATTGATACCATAAAAGCTGAAGGTGGTTTGGTATTCAAATCTCTTAAGAAACATGATTCAGGAACTGATAGAATAGCTGAGGCTGCTGTAAACATAGACCATGGGATCGTTGTAAACCTTCAAGGCGATGAACCTTTTATTAATAAGGAAGCTATTAGTAGTTTAATTAACTCTTTTAATGACCCTACCGTTAAAATAGCTTCATTAATGACTAAATTTAATTCCCTTGATGAAATAAAAAACCCAAATAATGTTAAGGTTATCGTAGATAAAGAATCTAATGCTATCTATTTTTCCAGATTACCTATTCCCTATAATTCAAAAAAAATTGAAATTTACAATCGTCATATAGGTGTTTATGCTTTCTTAAAAAACGCTTTAATTGATTTTGCAAGTCTAGAAAGGTCAAATCTTGAGGTTATTGAGAGTCTTGAAGGTATTAGAATTATTGAAAATTCAAAAAAAATTAGAATGATAAGTACCTCTTTTCATGGAATCTCAATAGACACTCCAGAAGATTTAATAAAAGCTGAAAAATTTAGTTCACAAAATGATTAAAATCTTATCAAAGTTTATTTTAAATAAAGTTATTGGGTGGAAAGTTATTGGATTTTTACCTTTAAACCGAAGTTATTTAATAGCCGTTGTCCCTCATTCAAGCTACTTTGATTTAATAATTGCTGTTCTTATAAGAACTTACTCAGGTTTAAAAATTAAATTTATTGGCAAAAAAGAATTATTTAATCCAATTACAGCTGTTTTTTTTAAATTCCTTGGTGGCATTCCAGTTGATAGAAATAAAAACACCAATTTAGTAGATGCAGTGGTTGATCTCTTTAAAACAAATAAAATTCAAATTTTAGCCATTGCTCCTGAGGGGACAAGAAAAAAAGTAAGAAAATGGAAAACAGGATTCTATTATATTGCATTAAAGGCTAAACTTCCAATATTAATGGTTTCTTTTGATTATGATAGAAAAGAAGTTATGATTAATAGTGAGTTTAATCCAACTGGAAATATTGAAAGTGATTTAAATGAATTAAATAGTTTGGTTAGTGATGTAGTTACTAGGAATAAAATTTAATTATCATACTTTATGTTATGATAAACATTTTGAACATCTTCATCTTCATCAATCATATTTATTAACTTCTCTACTATAATTATTTCTTCTTCATTAAGTTTTTTTAAAGTGATTGCCTCCCTTTCAAAGTCACTTGAGATAATTTCAAAGCTTCTTATTTCTAATTCTTTTTGAATTGATCCAAAATTTTCAAATTTTGCAGTGATACTTATCTCGTTACCTGATTTACTAACATCTATTGCTCCAAAATCAATTAATTCAAATTCAAGCTCTTCTATATCTAAACCTTCATCTTTTATTTGAAAAAAACATAAATGGTTAAATAAGAATTCAACTGATCCGGATGTAGCAAGATTTCCATCACATTTGTTGAAATAGCTTCTAATATTAGCTACAGTTCTATTATTATTATCTGTAGCTGCTTCAACAAGAATAGCAATACCATGAGGAGCATAACCTTCTAATAAAACTTCTTTAAAATCTTCAGTACTTTTCTCAGATGCTTTTTTTATTGCTCTCTCAATATTATCCTTTGGCATATTAGCTGCCTTAGCATTTTGAATTATTGCTCTTAATTTTGAATTTGATGAAGGATCCGGGCCTGAATCTTTTACAGCTATTATAATCTCCCTTCCAATTCTAGTGAATGTTTTAGCCATATTAGACCATCTTTTCATTTTTCTGGCTTTTCTAAATTCAAATGCTCTTCCCATAATTAAATAAATGGTGTTTTTACAATTTCAGCTTCAATAAGATTTTTTCTTATTTTGATATAGATTAAATCATCTTTTAGATTTGAGGACTTAATATGTGCAAGACCAATTCCTTTAGAAAGAACTGGCGAAAAGGTACCAGATGAGACATGTCCAATGTATTCGTTCGATTTACTATATATCTCATATCCATTTCTTGGAATTGACTTTTCTTTTAATTTGAAACCAACTAACTTTTTATCACATCCAGATACAATCTGTTTATTAATAATTTCACTACCTATGAAATTAGTATCAATTTTAGTTATCCATCTAAGATTAGCTTCCTCTGGAGAAACATCTTCATTAATATCATTTCCATACAAACAATAACCCATTTCAATTCTTAAAGTGTCCCTTGCTGCTAAACCTATAGGTTTTAAATTATAATCTTTGATATTGAATAAAGCATCCCATATGTTAACAGTTTTATCATTAGGGATGTAAAGCTCAAATCCTCCAGAACCAGTATATCCAGTTTTGGAAATAATAATATTTTCAAATCCAGCAAAAGAAGAAATAGTGAATGAATAATTAGACATTAACGAAAGACTCTCATTGGTAAGTTTTTGACATAATTCCTGAGCTTTTGGACCTTGAATGGCTAAAAGTGAAATTTCATCTGATAAATTAGTCACTGAACATTTATACTCTTCGTTTTTTTTGTTTATCCATTCCCAATCTTTAGAAATATTTGAGGCATTTACAACAAGTAGATATTTTTCTATTTCAATTCTATACACAATAAGATCATCTATAATCCCCCCTAATTCATTTGTCAAACAATTATATTGAGCTTTTCCCACTTTAATTTTTGAAATATCGTTTGAACAAAGGTGTTGAACAAAACTTGATGAATTTGATCCAGAAATTTCAATTTCACCCATATGAGACACATCAAAAATTCCAACATTGTTTCTAACATGTAAGTGCTCCTCATTTACAGATGAGTAGCTAATAGGCATCATATATCCTGCAAAGTCTATAATTTTTGCATTTAATTTTTTATGTCTATCAAAAAGAACTGTTTTTTTCATTAATTTGAACTATAAATATATTTTAATGAGATTCAAAAATACTCTTTTTTTATTATTGTTTTTTTTGCTTTCTAGTAATATTTCAGGTCAACAATATACTGATGACTTAGGTGCTGAATTTCATAAAAAGAAAAGACAAGAATTTAGAAATCAAATGCCTCCTAATAGTATTGCATTCTTTTTTACTTCTCCAATTATGAAACGTTCAAATGATACTGATTTTATGTATCACCAAGATCCCAATTTTTATTATTTAACAGGTTGGAGAGAACCACATGGTGTGCTAGTTATATACAAGGACAAACAACAAGATGAAGCTGGCTTGTATAATGAAATACTTTTTGTTAGAGAGAGAAATGAATACAGGGAGATGTGGGATGGAAAACGGCTTGGTTTAAAAGGTGCTGAGAATATGAGTTTCGATAGAGTTTTGCTTAGATCAAGTTTTGATGAAAATTCTATTAATATTAAGAACTTTTCAAATGTCTTAAACATGGATATTAGAGATGATGTGAGAGACTTTAAAGATGATAAATATGATTTATATAATATTCAAAATAAGTTTTTAGAAATTATTAGTGCTAAAGAAATTTCAGAAAATTTAGGTGATCAAAAAAAAGAATTTAAAAATACTTCTATCAATAATATAATGTCTAATCTTAGACAAACAAAAGATTCATTAGAAATTAAACTTTTAACTAAAGCTGTAAAAATATCATCATTAGCTCAAATTGAAGTTATGAAAGCTATTCACGGTGAAATGACCGAAAGAGAGATTCAGGGTATCCATGAATTTATATATAGGAAGTATGGTGCCGCACATGAAGGCTATAACTCAATTGTAGGTGCTGGTGCTAATTCATGTATTTTACATTATATAACTAATGATGCTGTAGATATCGATAACCAACTTATTTTAATGGATTTAGGTGCTGAATATAGAGGGTACACAGCAGATGTAACAAGAACAATTCCTGTTAATGGAAAATTTTCAGAGGAACAAAAAGAAATTTATGATATAGTTTATGAATCTCAAGAAGAAGCTATTAAAAAAGCCGTTATTGGTAATACATTTAATGATATTTATATTGAGAGTTTTAAAATAATTTCCAGTGGATTGATGAAATTGGGTATTATTGATAATATCGAAGAGGCAAGGAAGTATTACCCTCATGGAGTTTCGCATCATATAGGTTTAGATGTTCATGATCCTGGATCTAGAACACTTAAAAAAAACATGATTATTACTGTTGAGCCAGGTATTTATATTCCTGAGAATAGTGATTGTGATCCTAAATGGTGGAATATAGGAGTAAGAATTGAGGACGATATATTGATTACTGAATCTAATCCTATAAATCTATCAGCTGATGCTCCCAGGTTATCTACTGAAATTGAAATACTCATGAAGCAAGAAAGTATAATAAATCAATTAGACCTTCCAGATATTGATAATTAATTTCTATCGAGTAATATCTCTTTAAGTTCAGAGTAGGTTTGAATAGACTTTGATTTCTTTTCTTTTTTTAAAATTGATTGAATTGAACTTGGAAATTTTATTTTTGAGTTAATAGTTTCCTCAACTACATTCTTGAATTTTATTGAATGTGCTGTTGATATAAAAATTCCATTAATATCATTTTCAGTTTGATCTATATATTCTTTTAGTCCTAGATAACCAATTGCAGAGTGAGGATCTGAAAGGTATTGCCTCGAATTATAAAGCATTTTAATGGTATCTTTAGTTCTCCTGTCATCAAAGCTATAACCTGATATATTTTTTCTTATTTTTTGTAAATCATTATTATATATCTTTTGAATCCTTATAAAATTACTAGGATTAGAAACATCCATTGCGTTAGAGATTGTAGGTTTCGTATTGTAAGGCTCAAAAATACCATCCTTAATATATCTTGGAATAGTGTCATTTATATTTGTAGATGCTATAAAATGTTCAATTGGTAATCCCATCGATTTTCCTAAAACTCCTGCACAAATATTTCCAAAATTACCACTAGGTACAGAAAACACATTCTTTTTATTGTTTTTGATTCGTTTAAATGCTAAAAAATAATAAAACATTTGAGGAAGCCATCTAGCAACATTTATCGAATTTGCTGATGTTAAAGCTATCTTTCTATTAATTTCTTCATCATTAAACGCTCTTTTAACCATTGATTGGCACAAATCAAAATCTCCTTCAACCTCAATAGCATTAACATATGAGCCATTTGTAGTTATCTGTTTCTCTTGTACCTCACTAATTTTTCCTTTTGGGTACAATACACATACATCTATATCCTTTGTTTTGGAAAATCCTTTAGCTACAGCACCCCCAGTATCTCCAGATGTAGCAACTAGGACAGTGATTTTTTTTGAAGTATAACTATCTTTAAAATGATCTAAACATGAAGCCATAAATTTAGCACCTATATCTTTAAACGCCAGTGTTGGACCATGAAATAGTTCAAGAGAATAAATTGATTTTTCTATCTTTTTTAGGGGAATTTTAAAAGACACTGTATTTTTTATAATTTCTAACAATTTATCTTTTTGAATTTCATCACCAATATATTTATTGATTACTTCGTAACAAATTTCAATATCATCAAGACTTTTTATTGATTCAATAAAACTTTTAGGAAGCCTGATCTCAGTTTTAGGAAAATATAAACCTTTATCTGGAGCCAATCCATTAATAACTGCCTTCTTAAACGAAGTTGGAGCAGAGTTGTGGTTTAAGCTTATATATTTCAATTTGATTCAATTATTTTAATCCCTGTTGAATTGACTTTAGAGATAAATCCATCATAACTAATATTTAGCTTTTCATAATGATTAGTTACACTTTTTAAAATTTTTTCCGAAACAGTAGAATTATTTGATAATGAGAAAATCGAAGGTCCAGAACCTGAAATTCCAACAGCTATAGCTCCATCTTCTTTAGATATTTCTTTGATTTTATCAAATTCTGGTATTAAAATTCTTCTGTTAGGTTCTACTATAACATCTACAACCGATTTGGACATCAAACCATAGTCTTCTGTATACAAACTACTAACAAATGAACCTAAGTTAGCAGACTGTTGAACCATTTTCTCAATTTTAATTTTATTTTTTACAACTTTTCTTGAATCTGAAGTTTTAATTTCAATATTAGGTCTAATTATTATTACCTCTAAGCTTTTTGGAGATGGAAGTTTTATAACATCAATTTCATCAATTGATCTAACTAAAGTTATCCCACCTAATATAATGGGGGCAACATTATCTGCATGGTATGTGCCACTTACAAACTTTTCACCTTCCATAGAAAACTTAATCAAATCCATTTGGCTAAAAGGTGAATCTAATAGTTGGTTGATTGCAAATACTGTTCCAGCTGAACTAGCAGCAGAGCTTCCAATCCCACTTCCTGGTTTGATACCCTTTTTTATTTCAATTTCAAAGCCAAATTTAGTTTTAGTGTTTTTTAGTAATGCTTGAGCGGCTATTCCAGCAACATTTTTATTAATGTCTTCAGAAATGTTATAATCATCATTAGAATTAATGATTATTTCTTTTTTATCAATCTTTTTAACAGTAATTTCATCACCTCTATTTTGAAGACAAACACCTAAAATATCATACCCACAAGATAAATTAGTAATACTGCCAGGTGAAAATACTTTAATACTATCCATTCTCTTGACTGGCTTTAATTATATCAGCAAAAACACCTGATGCAGTAAATTCTCCTCCTGCACCAGCACCTTTAACAACTAAAGGTGAGTTTTTGTATCTCTCAGTATAAAAAACAGTAATATTATCGCTTCCTACTAAGTTATAAAAAGGATGTTCACTATTTACTGCTTCAAGTCCAATGCTAGCTTTTCCTTTTTCAAGTTTAGCAACAAACTTTAATCTTGAGTTATTTTCTTTAGCGTTAATTAAAATATCATTGAAATGATCATTATTTTTCTCTAATCCTGATAAAAACTCTTCTTTAGATTTTGCATTTACAGATTCGTTTGGTAAAAAATGATTTTTACTAACATCTTCAATTTCAAGTTCATAGCCACTTTCTCTAGCTAAAATTAATATTTTTCTAGATACATCAATACCGCATAAGTCTATTTTAGGATCTGGTTCTGTATACCCAAGATCTACTGCTTTTCTTACTATCTCATGAAATGTATTAATCTCCTGAAAATTATTGAATATATAATTTAAAGTCCCAGAAAGAACTGCTTCAATTTTCATTATTTTATCACCAGAATTTATAAGATTTTTTAACGTACTTATAACAGGTAGTGCAGCACCAACATTCGTTTCATATAAAAAAGGAGCATTATTATCTCTGGATAATGATTTTAGTTCTGTATACTTAGAAAAGGTCCCTGAATTACCTATTTTGTTACAAGTAATAATTCCTATTCCATTTTTTAAATATTTGTTATAAGTTTCTGGTATTGAGTCGCTAGCAGTATTATCAACAAATAAACTATTTCTCATATTTAATTCTAAAATTTTTTCTTGAAAAATTTTGCTATCAGCGACTTTCTTCGAATTATTTAATAAGTTTTTCCAGTTTTCAAGATCAATTTCAGAATCTGATAGAATCATTTTCCTAGAATTAGATATACCAAATACTTTTAAATTTAATTTAAGGTTTTGAGCAATAAATTTTTTCTGATTTTTAATTTGCTCAATTAGAAATCCACCAACATTTCCTACTCCAGTTATAAAAACATGTACATCTTTGAGGTTTTCTTCAAAGAATGTTTCATGTAGAGCATTTAGTGCTTTCTTTGTATTACTCTCGTCAATTATAATTGATATATTTCTTTCTGATGCTCCCTGAGCTATAGCCCTTATGTTTATGTTATTTTGTCCTAGAGAATTGAATAACTTACCACTAATACCCTTTTTACTTTTCATTTTATCCCCAACTATAGCAATATTCGATAAATTAGATTCTATTTGAGATTCGTTAATTCTTTTCTGAGATATTTCAAATTCAAATTCTTTATCTATTACTTTTTTTGCTGCTGAGGCGTCATCAGAATTAATAGCAATACAAATTGAAAATTCAGAAGAAGCCTGAGTAATCATAACAACATTTATTTGATTTATTGAAAGTGATTCAAAAAATCTTTTTGAAAATCCAGGAACTCCAACCATACCAGAACCCTCAAAATTTAGTATAGAAATATTTTCTATATGACTAATTCCTTTGACTATTTCATCTCCATCAAGTTTAGTTGAATTAGATATGCAGGTACCAGCAGCTTCTGGTTCAAATGTATTTTTAATATAAACAGGTATGTTATCTTCAATTAGAGGTTGAAGAGTAGGAAAATAAATAACTTTTGCGCCAAAAAAAGAAAGCTCCATGGCTTCTTTATATGACAGAAATTCAATTGGAGATGCATTCTTAACAATTCTGGGATTTGCACTATAGACCCCACTAACATCAGTCCAAATCTCGAGAGTTTTGGCATTACTATACTTTGCAAAAATAGCTGCGCTATAATCAGATCCACCTCTTCCCAAATTCGAAATTTCATTTTTTTCATTAGAGCAAATATACCCTGGAGCAATAATTAACTTAGATTTGATTAGATCTAATTTATTTTTAATACTTATGGATGTTTTATCACTATCTAAAACTTCATTATTATTAAATTCTTTACTATAAATAACTGCTTTAGAATCTATAATAGAAATATCAAAGTTTTTTTGTTTTAAAATCTCAAAAATTATTTGACTTGAAAGTATTTCACCAAGTGTTAAGACTTTTGAAATAGCTTTTTGAGTTACTTCGTCTATTGTAGAGATTGCATCTAGAATATCTTCAAGTTCATTCAGCTTTTCTTTAACAAAGCTTTTTAACGAACTTTGACCGATTAAACTAGAAAGATTTTCAATTACTTCTAAATGTTTATTTTCAATCTCAAGGAGAACACTTTCTGTTGATTTTCCTTTCAAATGAAGGCATTTTTGAAGAAGGTTTGTAACACCACTAAATGCTGATACAACAATAATTAAGTTATCATCATTATTTTTTAAAATGGAAACTACCTTTGATATAGATTTTGAATCAGCGACTGAAGTGCCACCGAACTTTAAGACTTTCAAGAAGCTGTTTCTTTTTTATTGATTAATAATATCAAATTATCAAGATCAGGCTTGTGATCTACGTATAATTTGTCTCCTGGTTTTATTTTATCTGACACTAAGTTTTCTGCAATCAAGTCTTCAATATACTTTTGAATCATTCTGTTAAGTGGTCTAGCACCATTTTTTTTATCAAAACCTTTATCACAAATAAATGATTTAGCTTTTTGTGAAATTGATAATTCATATCCAATATTACTAACCCTTTTCTTTAACTTGTTGATTTCTATAGTAACAATTTTATTAATCTCCTTAATTGAGAGTGAATTAAATATTATGCAATCATCAATTCTATTCAAAAATTCTGGAGCAAATGTATTTTTAAGCGCTCTCTGAATAACTTTCTGTTCAGTTTGAGAAGTTTGATCAACAGATGATTTAGTTTCAAAACCAACACCGATTCCAAAATCATTAATTTGTTTTACACCAATATTAGATGTCATTATTATAATAGTGTTTTGAAAATTAATTTTTCTACCAACACTGTCTGTTAAGAATCCATCATCAAGAATTTGAAGAAGCATGCTATATATATCAGGATGTCCTTTCTCTATCTCATCAAAAAGGACTACTGAGTAAGGTCTACGTTTGACTTTTTCCGTCAATTGACCACCTTCTTCATATCCAACATAACCAGGAGGCGCACCAATTAACCTAGACACAGAAAATTTTTCCATGTACTCACTCATATCAATTCTAATCAAATTTTCTTCTGATTCAAATATTTCTGATGCTAAAACTTTTGCTAATTGTGTTTTTCCCACACCAGTTTGTCCGAGAAATATAAATGATCCAATAGGTCGGTTAGGAGAATTTAAACCTGCTCTATTTCTTTGTATTGATTTTACAACTTTAGAAACAGCTTCATCTTGTCCGATAATTTTGTCCTTTATTATTTTTTCAAGTTTAAATAACTTGTTTTTTTCAGTTGAAACAATTTTATTCACAGGAATGTTTGTCATCATGGATACAACATCAGCTATTTCATTTTCATCAACTGTAACTCTATTAAGTTTAGAATCTTCATGCCACCTGTTTTGAGCTTCAACTAATTTTTTTTCAACTCTTTTTTCATCATCACGTAGTTTTGCTGCTTCTTCATATTTTTGTTTTTTTACAACAGAATTTTTTAGTTCTCTGACATCTTCAAGCTGTTTCTCCATGAGAATAACTTCTTCTGGCACATCCATATTGTTAATGTGAGCACGTGATCCTGCTTCATCTAATGCATCAATTGCTTTATCCGGAAGGAACCTGTCGGTAATATATCTTTGGCTAAGCTCAACACATGCAATCAGTGCTTCATCTGTGTAATTAACATTGTGATGAGATTCATATTTATCTTTAATATTTCTTAGAATTTCAATAGTTTCTTCTTTATTTGTTTCCTCGACAAGAATTTTTTGAAATCTTCTTTCAAGCGCACCATCCTTTTCAATATGTTGACTGTACTCATTTAATGTAGTAGCTCCTATACATTGTATTTCACCTCTGGCTAATGCAGGTTTAAACATATTAGATGCATCTAAGCTTCCTGTAGCTCCTCCAGCTCCCACAATTGTATGAATTTCATCTATAAATAAAATTATATTTCTATTCTTTTCAAGCTCGTTCATAACAGCTTTCATTCTCTCCTCAAATTGTCCTCTATACTTTGTGCCTGCAACCAAACTAGCAAGATCAAGAGTTATAACTCTTTTGCCATATAAAATTCTTGATACTTTTTTTTGAATTATTCTTAGAGCCAAGCCTTCTGCAATGGCGGATTTTCCAACACCCGGTTCTCCAATTAAAAGTGGATTATTCTTTTTTCTTCTGCTTAAAATTTGAGATACTCTTTGAATTTCTTTTTCTCTGCCTATAACAGGATCTAGTTTGTTTGATTCAGCTAGTGCAGTCATGTCTCTTCCAAAATTATCTAAAACAGGAGTTTTAGTTTTTGAAGTTGATTTTGATTTTTGTTTAGATGTAAATGGATTTTTCGAAGATTCTTCTGAGTCATCTTTTTCATCTGGAAAAGCTGCAGAAGTCGGATATTCAATAATATCATCAGATCCAGTTTCATTAATCATTGATTTGAATTTCTCTTTCACGTTGTCATAGCTAATATCCATTTTAGATAACACCTTAGTGATAGGATCATTATCATTTCTTAAAATACATAAGAGCAAGTGAGCAGTATTTATGTTAGTACTTTGAAAAAGTTTCGCTTCTAAAAAAGTCGTTTTAAGTGCTCTTTCTGCTTGTCTAGTTAGATGTAAATTTTTCTTTTCATTTAACCCAATAGATGAGCTATCAATAATTGCTGGGTTTAAAAGTTCAACTTTCTTTCTAAGTTCATCAAGATTTATTTCAATGGAATTTAAGATTGATATAGCTTTTCCACCACCATCCCTTAACATTCCGAGAAGTAAATGTTCAGTGCCTATCTGTTTATGACCTAATCTCAAGGCCTCTTCCTTACTGTATGAAATTACATCTTTAACTCTAGAAGAAAAATTATCGTCCATTATCAATTATTTGTTGTCTAAAATATACCATTAATATAAATAAACAAAGAAAATGATTATACTAATTACTTATTTTAAGATAAAACTTTTCAATTAATAATGTTAATAAATATTCTTTTTTTAAGTCAATTTATTTGATGTAAATAACCCCTGATTATTTATTTTAGCATTAATATAAACTTATGGAAAAAGAAAAATTAATTCCTATAAAGATTGAAGATGAAATGAAGTCTGCTTACATCGATTATTCGATGTCTGTTATTGTTTCAAGAGCCCTTCCAGACGTAAGAGATGGTCTTAAACCTGTTCATAGAAGAGTTTTGTTTGGTATGAATGAAATGGGAGTTAGATCTACCTCATCATATAAAAAATCTGCCAGAATTGTGGGTGACGTTATGGGTAAATATCATCCTCATGGTGATAGTTCAGTTTATGACACTATGGTGAGAATGGCTCAAGAGTGGAGTTTAAGGTATAATTTAGTAGATGGACAAGGAAACTTTGGATCTGTAGATGGCGATAGTCCTGCAGCTATGAGATATACTGAGGCTAGAATGCAAAAAATTTCAGAAGATCTATTATCTGATATTGACAAGGAAACAGTTGACTTTCAGCTCAATTTTGATGATACTATTATGGAGCCTACAGTTCTTCCTACTAGAGTACCTGCATTAATAATTAACGGAGCTTCTGGTATAGCAGTTGGAATGGCAACAAATATGCCTCCTCATAATCTATCTGAGGTTATAGATGGAATAATGCAGTATATTGACAATAATGATATTTCAATAGACGAATTGATTCAACACATTAAAGCACCTGATTTTCCAACAGGTGGAACAATTTATGGCTATGATGGCGTCAAGGAAGCTTTTCATACTGGCAAAGGTAGGGTTGTAATGAGAGGAAAAGCTATTATTGAAAATGTCAATGATAGAGAATGTATTATTGTATCTGAAATACCATATCAAGTTAACAAGGCTGATATGATCAAAAAAACTGCAGATTTAATTAATGATGGAAAGATTGAAGGTATTTCTACAATTAGAGATGAGTCGGATAGAAACGGTATGAGAATCGTTTATGTCCTAAAAAGAGATGCTATTCCTAACATAGTTTTAAATAAACTTTACAAGTATACTTCATTACAATCTTCTTTCAGTGTTAATAATGTGGCATTAGTAAATGGTAGACCTCAGCTTCTAAATCTAAAGGATTTAATTCATCATTTTGTTGATCATAGACATGATGTAGTCGTTAAAAGAACTAACTATGAGTTAAAAAAAGCTGAACAAAGAGCACATATTTTAGAGGGCCTAATTATTGCTAGTGATAATATCGATGATGTAATAGATTTGATTAAAAAATCATCTAATGCAGAAGAAGCTAGGCTAAAATTAGAGAAGAAATATAAACTTTCTGAGATACAAGCTAAGGCTATAATCGAGATGAGATTAAGACAGCTTACAGGATTAGAGCAAAATAAATTAAGAGAAGAGTACGATGAACTTCAAAAAATAATCAAAGGTTTCAAAGAATTATTGGACAGTAAGCCTATGAGAATGAATCTTATTAAAGATGAATTATCAGTTATTAAAGAAAAATATGGTGATGAGAGAAGGTCTGTAATTGAATATGCAGGTGGTGATTTTAGAGTTGAAGATATTATTCCAGATGAAAAAGTTGTAATTACTATATCACATGCAGGATATATCAAAAGGACTCCTCTTACAGAATACAAAACTCAAAATAGAGGAGGAGTAGGTCAAAAAGCATCAAAGACAAGAGATGAGGACTTTTTGGAAGACTTATTTGTAGGTACAAACCATCAATACATGCTGTTTTTTACTCAAAAAGGTAAATGTTTTTGGATGAGAGTTTATGAGATACCTGAAGGCTCAAAAAATTCAAAAGGAAGGGCTATACAAAACCTCATTAATATAGAACAAGATGACAGAGTTAAGGCTTTTATCTGTACCCAAGATTTAAAAGATGAAGACTATGTAAACAGTAATTATGTAATTATGGCTACTAAAATGGGTCAAGTAAAGAAAACCTCATTAGAACAATATTCTAGGCCTAGATCTAATGGTATAAACGCTATAACAATTAAAGAAGGGGATGAGTTACTAGAAGCTAAGCTTACAAATGGAAATAGTCAAATTATGCTTGCCGTAAAATCTGGTAAGGCAATTCGGTTTGAGGAAAGTAAAACTAGACCAATGGGAAGAAATGCATCTGGTGTAAGAGGTATTAGGTTAAAAGACAACAAAGATGAGGTTGTTGGAATGATATCTGTAAATGATATGGATGCTAATATTTTAGTAGTTTCTGAAAATGGTTATGGTAAGAGATCTTCTTTGGAAGACTACAGGTTAACCAATAGAGGAGGGAAAGGAGTTAAAACTATATCTATTACAGAAAAAACAGGTAAATTAGTAACCTTAAAGAGTGTTTCTGACAATGATGATTTAATGATTATCAACAAATCAGGTATAGCAATTAGGATGCAGGTCGAGGATCTAAGAGTTATGGGAAGAGCAACTCAAGGTGTTAAAGTTATCAGTATTAAAGATGGTGATAGCATTGCAGCTGTTGCTAAAGTAATGAAAGATGATGATGATATTGAAGACATCAATGATATCGAATTTACAGGAGATACTATATAATTAAAAAAATATGAAAAAATTAATATTATTTACTCTTTTATTTACTGTCTTCTTTTCGACAGCTCAAAAAAAGGAATTAAGAAATGCTAATAAGTTTTTTATCTCTGGAGAGTACTCTTCAGCTATTGACTTATTAGATTCAGCTAGGGATCTTTTTGATTCAAGTGATGATAAGATTAAATCTCAAGTAATGTTGCTTTATGGAAAACTTCATACTTCTATGGAAGACTTTGACTTGGCAATGAAAGCTTTTGATATGTCAAAAAACTTAGGGACTAGCGATCAAATTTTAAATCCTGAAGTTAGAAAACTTGAAACTGCAATTATTACTAGTGCAGTTGGTGATAATGAAACTGAAAATTTTAATAGTGCTGCCAGAAAGCTTAAGATGGTTTATGATTTAAATCCTGAAATAAATCAAGAATATCTTTATTATGCTGCTTCATCAGCAGTTAACTCTCTTGATTATCCTTTATCTCTCGAATATTATGAACTTTTAAGAGATATCAAGTATGAAGGGATTGAAACAAAATTTTTTATCACTGAAGTTTCATCTGGAAATGAAATTGAGATTAATTCTGAAACAGAGTTTAATTTATTGCAGAAATCAAAAGAATATTCTGATCCAAGAGAAGAGGATACAGATTCAAAGTTTCCAGAAATAGTTAAAAACATAGCATTGATTTATAAAGAGCTAGGTCAAAATGATAAAGCATTAGCTGCAATTGAAGCAGCTAGATCTTCCAATCCTGATGATGTAGGTTTGATAATTACTGCAGCAAACATTTATTTTGAGCTAGACAACAAAGAGGCATTCAAAGTAGCTATGTCCGAGGCTATTGAAAAAGAACCAAATAATCCTATTCTTTATTATAATTTAGGAGTGGTAAGTTCTGATCTTGGTGAAAAGGATGTTGCTATCGAGTATTATGAAAAGTCAATTGAGTTAGATCCCAGCAATGAAAATAGTTATTTGAATTTAGTTGCATTAATCCTTGAAGGAGAACAAGACATAGTAAATCAGATGAATAGTTTGGGTACGTCTCGTGCTGACAACTTAAAATATGATCAACTCAAGGAATCTAGAGAAAATTTATACAAAGAGTGTGTTCCTATATTAAAGGACCTAATTACTATCAATAATAATATTGAAGCCATTAGAACTCTTATGAATATCTATGGGACCATAGGTGATAACGCTGGCTACATGGAGATGAAAAACCTTTTGGAACAACAAGATTAAATATTTCTTTTTCAGGTCATTTTTTTATCTAAATTTGTAAATTCTTTTGGAGAGGTGCCAGAGTGGTAATGGAGCAGATTGCTAATCTGTCAACGTGTAAACGTTGCCTGGGTTCGAATCCCAGTCTCTCCGCACAATGGTCGCGTAGCTCAGCTGGATAGAGCATCTGCCTTCTAAGCAGACGGTCATAGGTTCGAATCCTATCGCGATCACTTCTTTTATATAAAAAGATTGTTTAAAGTCATAAATTACTTTGAACAATCTTTTTTTATATTGTAGAATAATGATAAAAAAACTAATAATTCTTGTTATTCTAGTATTCTACTCCTGTAAACCTCAAATAGATACAGATCTAGATCCAAATTTTGTTTTTATTCTAGCAGATGATTTAGGTTATGGCGAATTAGGAATATTTGGTCAAAAAATGATAGAAACTCCAAATATTGACCAGTTAGCAAAAGAAGGAATGATACTTACAGACCATTATACAGGTTCCCCTGTTTGTGCCCCTGCTCGTGCTGTATTATTAACAGGTCTTCATTCTGGGAATAATCCGATAAGAGGGAATGATGAGTGGAAAGAAAGAGGAGATGTATGGAGTTTTCAAGCTATGTTAGATAATCCAGAACTTGAAGGTCAACGTCCAATGCCAGATTCAATAGTTACTGTAGCAAAATTCCTACAATCAAAAGGATATAAAACAGGAATGGTTGGAAAATGGGGTCTAGGAGCTCCAAATACCAATAGTATTCCAAATAATAAAGGTTTTGATTTTTTTTATGGATATAATTGTCAGAGACAAGCTCATACACTTTATCCTAGCCATTTATGGAGAAATAAAGAAAGACATATTTTAGATAATAAGATAGTTAATAAAGGTAGACTTCAAAAAGAATTTGATCCATACAATTCAGAAACTTATAATCCATATAATCAAAATGATTATGCTCCAACCATAATGCACAATGAAGCATTAAGGTTTTTAGAAAGAAATAAAGAAAATAATTTTTTTCTTTATTATGCTTCTCCTATTCCACATCTTCCACTTCAAGCACCAAAGAAATGGGTGGATTATTATCATGAAAAGTTCGGAGAAGAAGAACCATATACTGGTGGGTCTGGTTATTATCCTAACCAATATCCAAAAGCAACTTATGCAGCAATGATTTCTTATTTAGATCAACAGGTTGGTGAAATAGTTGAAAAATTAAAAGAAATTGACGAATACGATAATACGTTCATAGTTTTTACAAGTGACAATGGTCCAACCCATATAGATCATGTTGATATTAATTTCTTTAATAGTGCAGGACCTTTTGTAAACTCAAAAAATACTGTTAAGGGGAATGTAAATGAAGGAGGGATAAGAGTTCCAACAATTGTAACTTGGCCTATAAAAATTAAACCTGGCTCTTACTCAGACCATCCAAGCACATTCTATGATTATTTTGCAACAGTATCTGATATTATTAATGAGGAACTTCCTTACTCAATAGACGGTGTAAGTTATTACCCTACACTTATAGATGAAAAACAGGATAAACATGATTATCTCTATTGGGAATTCCCTGCCTATGGAGGTCAACAGGCTATTAGAATTAACAAATGGAAAGGTGTAAAGAAGAATTTATTTGAGGGTCAATCAAAACTCCAACTTTATAATTTAAATGATGATCCAAAAGAATTAGATGATATTGCTTTGGAGTACCCTGAAATTGTAACTAAAATGGAAAATCTAATGAAAGAGGCTCATACAACTCCGAAAATGGATAAATTTAAAATACCTGTTTTAGATAATAATTAAAAAAAATGAAAAATAACATATCGTTAATATTCCTTTTATTATTTGTAACTCTCTTAATTATATCATGTAATACGTCATTAAATAAAGATGAGAAAAGACCAAATATAATAATAATCTATACTGATGATTTGGGTTATGGAGATGTAAGTGCGTATAAAAAAGGCACATTAAAAACCCCTAATATTGATAAGTTAGCAAACGAAGGGATTAGATTTAATTACGGATATGCCTCATCTGCAACCTGCAGTCCAAGTAGATACGCACTTTTAACTGGAAATTATCCCTGGAGAAAAGATGGTTTAAGAGTTATTACTGGAGGATCATTAGTAATAGATACAACAGAAATGACTATCCCAAAACTATTAAAAACCAATGGTTATAAGACAGGTATTGTAGGGAAATGGCATCTTGGTTTAGGATCTGGCGATGGAGTTACAGGATCTGGTTTAATTAATTATAACTCTACCATTTCTCCTGGACCAAATCAAATTGGATTTGACTATTCACATATAATGGCAGATACACAAGATCGTGTTCCAACTGTATATATTGAAAACGGAGATGTTGTTAATCTTGACATAAACGACCCTATAGAAGTAAATTTTTTTCATCAAAACAAAAATGATGATTACGGGTTACCAACTGGATTAAAAAATCCTGAACTCACCACAATGAAATGGCATCATGGTCATAATGGCTCAATTGTAAATGGTGTCCCTAGAATTGGTTATATGAAGGGAGGTAATGATGCTCTTTGGAGTGATATTGATATGTCAGATCATTTTCTAGAGAAAGCTAAAGAATATATAAAAAGAAATAAAAAAAAATCTTTCTTTTTATTTTATACTCTTCAACAACCACATGTTCCTAGAACACCTCATCCAAGATTTGAAGGACTATCAGGAATGGGACCAAGAGGTGATGCAATAGTTGAAGCAGATTGGAGTATTGGAGAGCTCTATAAAACTCTAGAATCAGAAAATCTATTAGACAATACATTAATAATATTTTCAAGTGATAATGGACCAGTGTTAAATGATGGATATTATGATGCTGCTGTTGAGAAACTTGGAGATCATACTCCATCTGGTGGTTTAAGAGGAGGTAAATATAGTCTTTTTGAAGCTGGAACAAGAGTTCCATTTATTACATATTGGAAAGGAAAAATAAATCCAGGAATATCAAATGAGATGATATCACAAATTGATCTTTTAAATTCAATTTCTAGATTAATTGGGTCAGAATATAAATCAAAAGATGGATTAGAGCTTTTAAATTTAATTATTAATAATAAAGGAAAGGGTAGAGAAGAATTAATTCTTGAAGCCTCAACAAGAACTGCATATAGAAAAGGAGACTGGGTAATGATTCCTCCTTACAAGGGGCAATCAATTGCTAGAAATGTAAATATTGAATTAGCAAATTCTTTGGAATTCAAACTATATAATTTAAAGAATGATCCATCACAAAAAAATGATCTTTCAAAAAAAGAATATAATAAGTTAGAGGAAATGATTACAAGCTTTATAAAAATAAGGGGTAAAGACTTTACTAATATTAAAGATCTAATTATAAAATAACTTGATTTTTAAAAACCATTTTTATATTTATTTAAAAATAAAAACCATGAAATATTATTATTTACAATTATTTTTTATCACTTTTTTTATTGTAGGTTGTAATGATAATTCACAAAATGAGAAAAAGCCTAATATATTATTTATTATGTCTGATGATCATGCTTACCAAGCAATAAGTGCATATGATGATAGACTAATCCAAACTCCAAACATTGATAGAATTGCTCAAGAGGGTATGTTGTTTACTAATGCTTCTGTTACAAATTCTATATGTGCACCTTCTCGAGCAGTTATACTGACTGGTAAACACAGTCATATAAATGGTAAAATAGATAACATTGCAAAGTTTGACGATTCTCAAATGACTTTTCCTCAATTATTTAAAGAGGCTGGATACCAGACAGCTATGTTTGGTAAACTTCATTTTGGAAATAACCCAAAAGGAATTGATGATTTTCAAATACTGCCAGGACAGGGTGATTATATAAATCCCAGGTTTCTAGGAAAAGATAAAGACACCATAATTACAGGATATGTTACAGATATAATTACTGATTTAACATTAAACTGGTTTAAAACCAAAAGAGATAAAAATAAACCATTTTTGACCTTTTACCTCCATAAAGCTCCTCATAGGGCTTGGTGGCCAAGTCCAGAAAAATTTGCTGAGTTTTATGAGAGGGAATTCCCTGAACCTGATAATTTATATGATGATTATTCAGGGAGGGGAACTGCTGCAAAAACAGCAGAAATGAATATTTTAACTCATATGCAATACATGCAGGATAGCAAAGTTAGACCAACGACTTTTGAAAAAATGGGAAAGGTTGAGCCTGAAATTCTTTACGCTAGGGGTGATGGAACTTTTTTTAAACCAACTTCTAATTCGTTCAATAATAGGTATAACAGAGCTAATGAAGAACAAAAGAAAAAATATGATGTTACTCTAGATAAGATAAGTGAAGATTTTAAAATCAATTGGCCAAACATGAATGTTAAAGAAAAAATGAAATGGAAATTTCAGAGATATATGCAAGACTATTTAGCAACTATATCGTCAGTTGATGATAATGTAGGTAGAGTTCTAGATTATTTGGAAAAAACAGGATTAGATGAAAATACAATTGTTATTTACACATCAGATCAAGGTTTTTATCTTGGTGAACATGGGTGGTTTGATAAGAGATTTATTTATGATGAATCTTTTAAAACTCCGCTTTTAATTAAATGGCCAAATAAAATTGAACCCGGAACAACTAGTGATGAAATGGTTCAGAATTTAGATTTTGCTCAGACTTTTTTAGAAGCTGCAATGTTAGAAGCACCTGATGATATGCAGGGTGAAAGTTTAATACCATTATTAAAAGGTAATGATCAGAATTGGACAAGAGAAGCAGTATACTATCATTATTATGAATATCCTTCTGTTCATATGGCTAAAAGACATTATGGAATAGTAAATAAGAAATACAAACTAGTTCACTTTTATTTCGATATTGATGAATGGGAGTTATATGATAGGGTTAATGACCCAAATGAAATGAATAATGTATATAATGATCCTAAGTATAGAAATATTGTAGAAAATCTAACGAATGAATTATACGATTTAAGAAAAAAATATAAGGATTCAGAAGATCTAGATAATAGTTTTCTTTATAATTAATTTAGTTAATTTCACAATTGAATGAAAAATTTAACATTAATACTTTTTTTTACTTTTGCCTTTTGCTCAACAGAAATCAACTATAACTTGAAACCTGTTACCGTTCAGGAGTTTAGAAAATTTATAAACGAATCAAATTATCAAACTGATGCTGAAAAATATGGTTGGTCAATAGTCCAGATAGATGTATATAATTATGAAATTATAAATGGAGCTAATTGGAAAAAACCAGACGGAATTAATGCCTCTATTGATAATTTGCCAGTTACACAAGTTAGTTACAATGATGCAATTGAATATTCTAAATGGGCTGGAGTGAAACTTCCAACATATGATCAATATTGGAAGATAGTAGCAACTGATGAAAGATTAATAGTTTCAGATAATATGTATCCTGTTTCTCCTGTAGCTGATGTAAATATTATAGGAAATGTATGGGATATTACAGAGTCAAATGATTCAAATCAGGTTAGGTTGGCCGGTGGTTCTCTCTTTTGCTCAATAGATACTTGTCATGGAACTCAAGAGGAAAGAGAATTATATGTTGATAAAGAAACTGGTAATATTCACATTGGATTTAGTATTTTAACCGAATAAATGAAATATACTCCTAACAAAATAAATAGATGGATGCTTTTTAAGCTTCCTGCTGCGTGGTTAACTGGTGTAAGGCTTACATTGATTAATGAAGATAAATGTGAAGTTAAAGTTAGATTTAAATGGATTAATCAAAATCCTTATAGATCTATGTTTTGGGCTGTTCAAGCAATGGCTGCAGAGCTCACGACAGGTATGCTTTTAACGAAATCTATTCAAGATTCAAATACTGATATCTCAATGTTACTTATAAGTAATAAATCAAGCTTTTTTAAAAAAGCAGTAGGCAAAATAACTTTTATTTGTAATGAAGGTGAAATTGCAAAACAATTAATTAATTCAACAATTCAAAATACTACATCTAAGTCTTGGTTCAAGGCTAAGGGATATGATGAAGTTGGAGATCAAGTCTCTGAATTTGATTTTGAATGGTCATGTAAAAAAAGAAAAAATGGATAAAGATTTTTATACTAAACTAAATATGCCTGTAATAGCAGCACCACTATTTTTAATATCGGGCCCAAAACTTGTTATAGAATGTTGTAAAAGTGGAATAGTTGGTACTTTTCCAGCTTTGAATCAAAGAACTTCTGAAGGATTTGAAGAGTGGGTAGTTCAAATAAAAGATGAACTGGATAAGTATGAAAAGGAAACTGGAATTAAACCTGCTCCTTTTGGTGTTAACTTAATTGTTCATCCATCTAATATTAGAATTAAGGCTGATTTAGATATTTGTGTAAAGCATAAAGTACCACTTATAATAACTTCATTAGGTGCAGTTCCTGATATAGTTAACGCTATTCATGGTTACGGTGGTCTAGTTTATCATGATATAATCAAAAAAAGACATGCTGAGAAAGCTGCAGAAGCTAATGTAGACGGTTTAGTATTAGTGACAGCTGGAGCTGGAGGACATTCCGGATTAAAGAATCCAATGGCTATGATTTCATTAATAAAAGAATTTTTTAATAAAACAATCATTTTATCTGGTTCAATATCTAGTGGAAGAGACATAGCATCTGCTCTTCAAATGGGTGCTGATATTGCATATATGGGTACAAGATTTATAAATACAAAAGAAAGTATGGCTGAAGATGCATACAAGGATATGATTATTAATTCTACAGCTGAAGATATTGTTTATACAGCTGCTATCTCAGGTGTACATGCAAATTTCTTGAGACCTAGTCTAGAGGCTATGGGCGTAACTGAAGATGTTTGGAATAATTCTAAAAAAATAGATTTTGGAAAAGATATGGCAGAGGCTGAAGCTAAAGCATGGAAGACCATATGGTCTGCTGGTCATGGAGTAACTTCAATAAAGGATAATCCACCTACTAAGGAATTAATTAATAAACTAAAACAGGAATTTATTCAGTCAATAGAATCTCAGAAAAAGAATTTAGATTTTATCAAAAATATTTACTAATATATAATGTTAGAAAGAGTTTAGAGAAAAATATTTTTGAAACAATTAATTAGTTAATGACTTTATTGCAGATATAGAATAAATTGCAGCTGTTTCTGTTCTTAATCTATTTTTCCCTAAAGTAATTTCTTTGACATTACTTTCTAAAGCTTGAATAATTTCTTTATCTGAAAATCCTCCTTCAGGCCCTATCATTAAACATATATTATTACTCTTTATTAAACCTTTATTTAATTTATTGTCAGTTTTCATATTTGCCATAATCTTTTCATCTTTATTCTTTGAAATAAAACTTAGATAGTTCTCTACATCATTTATAATAGGTTTATAGCATTGATTTGATTGTTTCATTGAACTGATTATTATTCTTTCTAATCTTTCAATGTTAACTTTCTTTTTCTCAGTGAATTCTGAAATAATTGGAGTTATTTGATTTATCCCTAGCTCAGTTGCTTTTTCAACAAACCATTCAAACCTTGAGCTATTCTTTAATGGAGAAATTGCAATATGAATTGATAATTTCTCACGTTTGTAATTTAAAATTCTTTTGACCTCTACCTTAATATTTTTACCATCTTCAAGTATTTCTGCTTCACAAATTGATCCTTTTCCATTTGTAATTTTGATAATGTCACCAATCTTTTTCCTAAATGACTTAATTATATGCTTGCTATCAATTTGATTAATAGTAATTAATTTATCATCATTATCAAAATTTGAATAAAATAGATCCATTAGAAAGTTAACCTTGGTGATGGTGTAGTGTTTAAACTTGATTCAATTGATTCTTTATATTTTAAATGACCTACAATTCCAATCATTGCTGCATTATCTGTCGTATATTCTAGTTTGGGTATAAAAACTTCCCAATTATTCTTTTCAGATTCTGTATCTAATTTCTTCTTTAAATATGAGTTAGCTGATACACCACCTCCAAGAACTATTCTATTTAGATTGTTTTCAATTGTTAGTAATTCAATTTTACTTAACAAATTATCAATCAAGTTTTTCTGTATTGATGCACATATATCATTTAAATTATCATTTATAAAGTTTTTATTTTGATTTTTTTCTTTGTGAAGAAAATTTATGAATGCTGTTTTCGTCCCACTATAACTAATATCTCCTCCTTTAACTCTAGGTAATGGAAATTTAAACCTTAGTTCATCACCAATCTTTGCCAATTTATCTATTTCAGGACCAGCAGGATATCCTAAACCAATTTTTTTTCCACATTTATCAAAAGCTTCACCTATAGCATCATCTAACGTCTGTCCTAAAATCTTCATTTTAAAATAATCTTCTACTAAAATAAATTGAGTATGACCACCTGATATAGTAACTCCAAGGAAAGGAAATAAAGGTTTCTTTAAATCATTTTTAATAAAGTGAACTAATAAGTGGGCCTGCATATGGTTTACGTCGATTACTGGAATATTCAATGACAAACCTAGTCCTTTTGCAAATTCAGTTCCTATTATTAATGAACCCATTAATCCTGGGCCTCTTGTAAAAGCTATAGCAGATAGTTTATTTATTGAAACATTAGATTCTTTAAGAGCTGAGTCAACTACAGGTATAATGTTTGAAAGGTGAGCTCTAGATGCTAACTCAGGCACAACACCTCCATATTTTTTATGAATATTTTGATTAGCTATAACGTTTGATAAAACTTTACTATTTTTTAGTATAGAAGCAGATGTATCATCACATGATGATTCAATACCGAGTATATATATATCTTTATTTGACATTACTATCTTTGTAATGCAAATTTAAACAAGAATTACCATTAAGAATTCAAAAAAAATATTTTTAATTATATCAGGTTTAATAATCCTGTGTGTAACTTCTATTTTTATTATAATTAATACCTCTGGATTTCAAGACTATTTGAAAAGGACTATAATAAGTTATGTAAATACAACTACTAATAATACTCTAGAGATTAAAAATTCAAAATTTAATTTAAGAGGTGAATTGGTAATTTCAGATCTATTACTATCCAATAATGATAGTGATACAATTTTAATATTGGAGACACTCAAGACAAAGTACATTCCATTAATATCTGATAATCAGTATAAAAGCTCACTTATTCTTGAAGGCTTAGAATTATATTTTAAACCAGAAAGTAGTGATTTAGAATCAAATAACTTGCAAGATGATATTTTTGATAATCTATTTTTTGATAATTTAATAATCACTAAATCTAGTTTACTTATAGATAACGATACTCTAGAGCATTCAATAGGAATTGATATATTAAAAATTGATAAAATTGAAAAAAATGTAAATGGATTAACTTTTAGTATCGCAATGTTTGAAGGAGATATTGATAAATACTCTATTGACAGTTTTGATGCTAATTTCGAATTAAATAATGATAATGTTTTACTTAAAAGCTTTTATTTATCTCATGAAAATCAGTATTTAGAAGGGGATTTAGACTTTTATTTAAATGAAGATTTATCATTTATAAACTTCAATGAGTCTTATCTTAAGTTTAATCTTAAAGCAGATTTTTTAAATTCAAAATCAGAAAAAATTAATTTACCTGGTTTTATTTCTGGTGATTTAAACTTTTCTGGTTCCAAAAATATATTCTCAATTAATAGTGCTTCAATTTACACTGATTTTGCCAGTGTAGATTCTAAAATAGATATTGAAAATGGTTTTTCTCCTAACCCTACCGTAAGAATAAATATAAAGAGTTTGGACTTTAATAAAGAGAACATTAATTCAAAACTTAAATTTGATCATATAATTGATTATCCATCTTTGAGTGGAGATTTAATATTAGTAGACAACAAGATTACTTATAATTTTAATCAAAAAAATGATTCCAATACTTTAATTGATATTTATGGTATTGCTGAATTAGATGATATTTTATCTTACAATTTTAGATTAAATGCTAATCTTAATAATAACCAAGAAGTTTTAGACTTTTTAAATATAAATTCTCTTAAAATTGATTCAAACATTTCTGGTAACTCAAATCAATTAAACTCTGTTGAGTCTTCAGTATCCTTAATAAATGATGGTATAAATATTTTCATAGATGTTGATTCTTATTTTAACAATAATGATTTAATTGCACAGATTGGATTGGTATCAGAAAACATTACAATTAATTCAAATGTTTTAGGAAATAATTTAGATAAAATTTATAAGATTAGCAGTAATATAGATATAGTAAATATTGCAGATTCTGAATTTCAAAATTTTAAAACAAAAGCTAATATAGATCTAGATTTATCAGATTTAGAATATATTAAATCTTTTGTATCTCTACAAAATATATATATAAGAAATTCTTTGAATGAGTTCAATTTAGAGTCAATATTTGAGATTAATGATCTTCTAGATTCTAATTTTATTAAAAATGATATTGATTATGATTTTAGTTTTAATTATATAAAAGACAGGTTTTACATTGAATCTTATCTTGGTGAAGGATTAAATTTTTCAGGATTTTATAAGAATCAAGATGACTTAGATCTAAAGATTCAAATTTCTGACATGTTAATATCAAACTTTTTTGAAATTAATAAAAACCCAATTAAAGGTCAAATTTCATCAATTATTAGATTAAATAGAAATTCAGAAAATAAAACTTTAGATTTTAATTCAAACATCTCTGATATTAGTTTAAATGAATATGAAATAGGAGAAATAAGTTTAAAAGTTTTTGGTAATACAGATTTTAACTCTTACACAGTTAACCTTGACTTATTTGATAAATTTAATAATCTAATTTCAGGGGAGGGAACAGTAATAGCTATTAATGATAAGCCAAACATAGATATTGATTTAATGATTAATGATTTTGATATATCCTTTATTGAGAGAATAGGTTTAAATACTATGTCAAATATATCAAGTAAGGTTTCAGGTGAAGTTAATCTTTGGGGTACGTTCGATAATATTCAACATAATGGCAAGCTTTTATTAAATAATTCGAATTTTACTATACCTTATCTAAACATTGAATATTTATTATCTGATAACTCTGAAATTACTTTGTATAATCAAAATTTTGATTTAAATGATATTTCAATAAAAACAATTGATTCTGACTCAATTACTTCTCTTAATGGAAAAATTTTTCATAAAAATTATAAAAATTGGAATTTAGATCTAGCGTTCCAATCAGATAGATTGTATATACTTAATAAGGAATTTTCTGAAAATGAAAGTTTTTATGGTAAAGCATTTATAGGGGGAGACATTTTTATCACTGGCCCAACAGACAAAGTGAATATTAATATAGAAGGCGAATCGAGAGAAGGGACGTCTATAGTCTTGCCTAATTTTCAAAACTACTCAATAGAAGATTATTCTTTTATCAAATTTCGAGATATAAACTCTTATTCAAATGATTTATCACAGTCTAAAAATATAGAACAGGAAACTTTAAAGACTTTAGATTTGAATATGAATCTTGAAATTAATAATAGTGCTGAGGTTGAAATAACAGTCGATCAGGAGACAGGAAGCTATATTAAAGGGAAAGGTAATGGTGATCTTTTTATGGAAATAGATTCGGATGGAAAATTTAACATGTATGGTGATTTTACTGCAAAAGAAGGAATTTATAATTTTAGAAATCTTGCTTTAATAGATAAAAAATTTCAGTTAAAAGAAGGTGGGAGTATTATTTGGGATGGTGAGCCTTTAGGAGCACAGATGAATATTCAAGCTACTTACAATGTCCCTGGAGGTGCTAACCCTGCTTTACTTCTTGATAATCCAAATTTCAATAAAAAAATACCTACAGATGTAGATATAAAATTAACAGGAGATCTAACTAAACCTGATAGTCCAGATTTTGAAATATTTTTCCCAAATACAAGCAGTACGGTAACTTCAGAAATTAATTATAAATTAAATGATCCAGAGGTAAGACAGCTTCAAGCGATATCTCTTTTGACTCAAGGTATTTTTATTAATGAAGTTAGTGTTTCAATAGAAGGTGTTACGAATAATATTTATGAAAAAGTGTCAGAAGTATTTAGTGATATACTTGGAGGTTCACAAGGTCCTTTAAAAGTAGGTTTAAATTACTTGCAAGGAGATAGAAGTGATATCTTAGACATTAAAACTGAAGACAGATTTGGTGTTACTCTTTCTACGAAAATTAGTGATAAAATTTTATTTAATGGAAAAATTGGAGTGCCAATTGGTGGGATTGAAGAAACTTTAATAATTGGAGATGTTCAAATAGATTTTATTTTAAATGAAGATGGTAGTTTAAAAGCTAAAGTATTTAATAAAGAAAATGAATTTAGATATATTGGTGATGAATTAGGATATACTCAAGGAGTTGGCTTGTCCTATCAGGTAGACTTTCAGACATTTAGAGATTTATTATCTAAAATCATAGCAAATAATAATTAACAATTTCAACTTATTGCTTAATATCCTTAAATTTTATAATTAAATTTGTGCAAATTTAAAATTTGGCTAAAAAAATAAGAAAAATAGGTGTTTTAACTTCAGGGGGCGATGCTCCTGGAATGAATGCTGCTGTTAGAGCAGTAGTAAGAGCAGCTGAATTTAATAATATTGAATGTTACGGAATATATAAAGGTTATGAAGGCTTAATTATAGATGACCTGGTTAAACTTAATGCCAGAGGAGTCAATAATATTGTAAATAAAGGTGGAACAATATTAAAATCTGCAAGATGTCTAGAATTTAGAACCAAAGAAGGTAGAGTAAAGGCAAAGCAAACACTAGATAAACATGGAATTGACTCATTAGTAGTAATTGGAGGAAATGGCTCTTTAACTGGCGCACTTCTTTTTGAAGAAGAACATGGAGTTAATGTAATTGGAATACCAGGAACTATTGATAATGATTTAGTTGGAACTAGATGTACCCTAGGTTATGATACTGCTTTAAATACAGCCGTTGAGGCTATAGATAAAATTAGAGATACTGCTAGCTCTCACAATAGACTTTTCTTTATTGAGGTGATGGGTAAGGGATCAGGTCATATAGCCCTTAATGCAGGTATAGGAGCTGGTGCAGAAGAAGTTCTTATACCAGAACAAAACATGGGATTGGATAGATTGCTAGATTCTCTCAAAAAGAGTGAAAAATCTGGAAAATCTTCAAGTATAATAGTGGTTTCGGAAGGTGAAAAAATTGGTGACAATGTCTTTCAATTTTCATCTTATATAGAAAAAAATCTACCACATTATGAAATCAGAGTATCTATTTTAGGTCATATACAAAGGGGAGGTTCTCCAACTTGTTTTGATAGAGTTTTAGCATCAAGAATGGGTGTTTATGCAATTGATTGTTTAATAAAACAAAAAAGTAAAATTATGGTTGGCATAATAGATGATAAAATGGTTACTGTTCCCATTAATGACGCGATTAAAGGAGGTCAAAAGATTGATCAAGATTTAATTAGAGTGTGTGATATAATTTCAATTTAATTTTAATTTAAAAATAAAAAAATGGCAATAAATATTGGTATAAATGGTTTTGGAAGAATAGGAAGATTAGTTTTTAGATCTGCTATTAATAATGATGATTTTAATGTTGTGTCTATAAATGATCTTCTTGATATTAATCATCTTGCTTATCTTCTTAAATATGATTCTGTTCATGGATCATTTGATGGTTCAGTAGAAATAAGTGATAATAAATTAATTGTTAATGGTAAAACAGTTAAGATAACTGCGGAAAGAGATCCACAAAACATTGATTGGTCTGGTCTAGGTGTTGATATAGTTGCTGAATGTACTGGTATTTTCACCTCTATAGAAACAGCTTCACTCCATGTTAATTCAGGTGCAAAAAAAGTTGTCATTTCTGCTCCAAGTTCAGATGCCCCAATGTTTGTCATGGGAGTTAATCATAGAGATGTTAAAACCTCTGATTTAATAGTTTCCAATGCATCATGTACCACTAATTGTTTAGCTCCAATTGCTAAAGTTTTAAACGATAATTTTGAAATCAAGGAAGGTTTAATGACCACTGTTCATGCTGCTACAGCAACTCAATTTACTGTAGATGGTCCTTCTAAAAAAGATTTTAGAGGTGGAAGAAGTTCCTTGTTAAATATTATTCCAAGTTCTACTGGAGCTGCTAAGGCTGTTACAAAAGTAATACCTTCGCTAGAAGGTAAATTAACAGGTATGGCTTTTAGAATCCCTACAGCTAACGTTTCAGTTGTAGACCTTACAGTTAGATTAAATAAAAACACATCATATGAAGAAATAAAGAAAGTGATGAAGAGTGCTTCAGAAAATGATTTAGCTGGTGTACTTGGTTACTGTGATGATTTAGTAGTTTCTCAAGATTTCATAGGTGATAAAAGAACATCAATATTTGATGCTAATGCAGGTATGGAACTAAATTCAAATTTTTTCAAAATAATTTCTTGGTATGACAATGAATGTGGCTATTCAAATAAGCTTTTAGATTTAGCTAAGCATATTTACTCTTTATAATATAAAAAATGATTTTAGTTGTTGATAGTGGATCTACAAAGACAGATTGGATTGCCTTAGATGAAAAAGGTGATGAGATCTTTTCTACCCAAACTTTAGGACTTAATCCTCAAATGCTTTCTAATGAGATATTAAATGAGAGGATAAAAAATAATTTTGATATTTACAAAAACAGAAAACTTGTAAATAAACTCTTTTTTTATGGAGCAGGCTGTGGTGTAAAAGATACTCAAAACCGTATTCTTAAAGTTTTTAAATCGATTTTTATAAATAGTGAATTTGATATAAAAGAAGACACTTATGCAGCTGTATATTCTGCTGTTGATAAAGGTGTGCCTTCAATAGTAAATATTATAGGAACAGGTTCAAACTGTTCATATTATGATGGTAAAAATGTAATTCAAAAAGTACAATCTCTTGGATACGTGTTGATGGACTACGCTAGTGGTAATTATTATGGCAAATATCTCATAAGAGCATATTATTTTAATAAAATGCCAGAATATTTAAGAGATGAATTTTCTAATAACTATGATTTATCTCCAAATTCAATCAAAAATAAATTATACAGAGAAGAAAACCCAAATACTTATTTAGCAGGATTTGCAAGATTTTTAATCGAGAATAAATCTAATGAGTATTTTAAAGAAATTATTTTTAAAGGTTTAGAGAGGTTTATTGATTATCAAATTCTTCAGTACGATGATTTTAGTAAGGTAGATATCCATTATGTAGGATCTATTGCTTATTATTTAAGAGATGAAATAACTAAAATTGGAAAAAAATATAATCTTAAAACTGGCAAGTTTATTCAAAGACCTATTACTGGTCTTGTTGATTATCACAAAAGAAATATCCTCGGCTAATTAGATAATAGCTATCATTGAAATCTCTACATTTACATTCATTGGAAGTGTCTTAACTGCTATAGTTTCACGTGCAGGTTCGTTACCTTTTTTAAGATAACTACCATATATTTCATTGACTTCTTTAAATAAAGTCATATCTGATAGAAAAATAGAGGACTTAACTACGTTGTTAAAATCCATATTAACATCTAATAATATATTATTAAGATTCATCATAACTTGATGAGTTTCAATTTCAATTGATTCATTATTCAATTCCATTGATATAGGATCTAAAGCAATTTGTCCTGAAATAAAAAGCATATTTCCTTTGAGTACAGCTTGATTATAAGGCCCTATTGGAGCAGGTGATTTGATTGTATTCACTATTTTTCTTTCCATAATTTTTTATTATCTTCTGTCTGGTTCTGATCTTTTTTCATATTTAAGATCACTAAGTAACCCTGATTTTATTCCAATAAAGAAATTCCATGAAGCTCTCGGACTGAAAGGTACCCATGAAAAATCTAATTTCCAACTGTCTAGATCCCTATCAAACCTTAATTGTGTATATGTAAATCCTTTTTGCTTAAAGTCATATCCTGAGGAAACACCTACAGTCCATTTAGGTGTCAGTTTTATATTTGAAGATATCATCAAAGAGTTGGTTGAAAAATCCTTTTGACCTACTGAATTATTATATGTTAATGAATAGGCTAAATTTAATGACCATGGCATCTGGTAGACATAATTTGTTAAATCAATTTCTTCTTCTTCCTCTTCTTCTTGATTTTGTCTGGAGTCGGAAAAATCTTGTGATACACCAAATAAATCATCAGCTCTTCCCCCTCCAGAAGTTGACTCTTCTATTTGATCTTCAGATTGACCTCTTTTGAATGTGTTATTATTTATTTGATATTGAGTTGAAATATTTGCACTTGTCATTCTTAAAAGACCACTTCCATTTTTTGAATTAAATACATTTATTCTTTTATTATTTTCATCAAGTGCATATGGATCAAATGTTGCTCCTGTATTAACTACAAAACCCTTTGCAATATCGATGCTACCATTAACTCTAATTGGTGAAAGGTTGAATTCTTCTGCAGCAAGATTATAATTAGCTGAAAAATTTAAATTTTTAAATATATTAATCTTTCTTAATTCAGTTTGAGTAGAGTCTTTAGGTTTTACTTTAGCCTCAAGTGTATTTTGAATATTTAACCCAATACTGCTAGAATAATTTCTTCCAGGTCCTGGATATAAACCACCTTGGAAACGTGTATATTCTGCAGTATTACCATTAGCATCAATTATATAAGTATCGTAGTATTTTTCAAAACTAGGGTTATTTGAATATGAGATACTAGGTGTAACTGTATGACGAATTGATTGAATTTTATTTTTAGGTTTAAAGTTTAAAATTCCGTAAATCTTAGTCGTAATACTAGCATTGTAATTATAGATTCCAAATCTATCAAATCCTAAAATTGTATCTTTTACTACACCAGTTTCTTCATTATAATCATTATAGTTAATTGTTTTTCTTGTCCATGTATCTTGGTATCTTCCTCCGACACTTACGCTAAAATGTTTAAACATTTTAAAATTAGTAGTGAAAGGAATGTTATGTTGGACTCCAGACTTGGCATTTTCAAACATTCCTTTTTTTAACAATAAATCATCAGCAAAAATTGCTCTATTATCAGCTTTTGATGAGTATTGAATATTTATATTTTGTAAAAAACCTTTTTTTGATTTCCCCTTCTTTTCAAAAGGATAAAATCTGTTAGAATTAAGTGTAAGTGTTGGTAGAGTTAAATTTACTTCTTTGGATTGAGTATTCTGGGACATATTAGCCGTTAAGGATAATCTTATTCCAGCAGAACCTGGAAAACTTTTTGAATAATTAATAGATGAGCTAAGGTTGTTATTTAAAAAATTAGCAGTATTTAATTGATTAACAGATTGACGAAAATAGTCACTACTCCCAAAATTAACAGAGGCACTAAAACTTGAGTTAGGAGAAGATTTTGGATCTTTAGAATGTGTCCATCTAATATTGTATACAGTCGACTTTCCGTAATTAGGTAAACCTCTTTCACTATTTATTAAATTCTCATATCTTACCGTAAAATTCCCACTATTACTATACCTTTTTTTATATTGACTACTAATATTAATCCCGTAACTTCCATTCGTATAATAATCTCCTAATATAGTAAGGTCAAAAAACTCTGATACTGGAAGATAGTAGCCTCCATTCTGAAATGAGTATCCTCTTTGGTTGCTTTCATTAATATTTGGAATTATAAATCCAGAATCTTTAGTTTCCTGCGAGGGGAAATAAGCGAACGGTAATCCTATTGGAGTGGGAACATTTTTGATAAATAAATTTGTGAAACCTGTAATTATATTTCCTCCAGGCACTAATTTCCCTTTTCTAATTTTAAAAAAATAGTCTGCCTCTTCTGTGTCTTCTCCAATTAAATTTCCGCCAGTTGTAACTTTCCCATCTTTCAAATAATAAACAGAATCATTTTGTTTCTTAGTAAGACTAGACAATATATTCATACCATTTTCTTCTGATTTTGAATTCCATATTAGAGCCTTTTGATTATCAAAATTATATTTTAGAGAATCAGGATTTACAACATTTCCTCCTTGTGTGAATGTTGGGTACTGACTTAATTTTCCTTTAGAATCAGCTATTCTTCCTGCTGTTACAATATTTTCTTTATAATCTAAAATTATAAGTCCTGATGTAAGCAAGACATCTCCATATTCAATTTTAGCATTATTGTATAGAAGTATTTTGTTATTTTTTTGATCAATTCTTATTGAATCTGAAGCGTCATATTTAATATTATCGAGAAGTACTGATTTTTTGTTCTCATTACTAGTAGATAATGAATCTTGAAGTATATTTTTTTCTTGAGAATAAGAGAGGTTTAATCCTAAAAAAATAAAAATTATTAAAAAGTATAAATATTTTTTTTTCAAGATTTAAAATTGAGTTATTAACAAGGTGCTAAACTAAATCAAAAATAATCATAATTTTATTATAACTATTTATAACGATGAATTCACTAAGGATTTTAACCCTTTTTTTACTTTACTTTTGTTTTTTTAATTTACATAGTCAATCAAGTTCAAACTTTACGATAGTAATCGATGCTGGTCATGGTGGTAAAGACCCTGGTAATACTGGTAATGGATTCATTGAAAAAGATATTGCTCTTAAAATCTCATTGAGTCTTGGTAAAGTATTAGAGAAAAAAGGTGTAAATGTTATTTATACGAGAAAAAAGGATGTATTTGTTGACTTATTTGAAAGAGCTAGAATTGCAAATAAGTCAGATGCTCAGCTTTTTATTTCTATTCATTGTGACTCTCACACATCTCAAGCTTATGGTGCAGGCACATTTGTTCTTGGTCTTCATGCTAACCAGAGAAACTTTGAAATTGCAAAAAAAGAAAATTCTGTAATATTTTTTGAAGATAATTATCAGAATACTTATGATGGTTTTGATCCAAATAATCCAGAATCTGTAATTGGACTTACCCTTATGCAAGAGGAATATCTTGATCAAAGTATTATAGCTGCATCTTATATTCAAAATAGTTTTGTAGGCAGGTTAAATAGAAAAAATAGAAATGTAAAACAAGCAGGTTTTATTGTTTTAAAATACACTTACATGCCTAGTGTTCTTGTTGAAACAGGATTTCTTACAAACAGAACTGAAGGTCTATATTTAAATTCAGAAAAAGGTCAATCTGAAATGGCTGATGCAATTTCTCTTGCAGTGCTTAAATATAGAGATGATTTTTTTAAAAACTTATCAACATCAACTACTGCAAATAAAGCTTTAACTAACGATCTTTCATATAGAGTTCAAATTGCGGCAAGTAACAAGTTGCTGGATTTAAAACCTTATAACTTTAAAGGTCTTAAATCAGTTGATGTTGTGAAAGAAGGAAGTATTTACAAATATTTAATAGGTAGGCATAAAACTATTGAGGGTGCTAAAGAATCATTGATTAAGGCTAAAAAATATGGATTTAAAACATCTTTTATTGTCACTTATCAAAACAATCAAGTTCTTGATATTAATTGAACCTTTGTTTATAGCTTTTGACTAATCAAATTATTCTTATTTTTACATTATAAACCAAACGCCTTGAATCTATCAAAAGAAATTAAAGCTGCAATTTTTGTCTTAACGGCAATTCTCTTATTCATTTTTGGATTTAATTATTTAAAAGGAACATCACTACTTGATAGACAAAAAACTGTTTATGCTGTTTATGATGAAGTAGACGGCCTTCTAGTTGGTGCTAATGTCATGATTAATGGACTTTCTATTGGGAATGTTACAGGTCTTGACTTTCTTCCAAATTCAACTAAAATAGTTGTGACTCTCAAGGTGAAAGACAAAATAAATTTTTCTTCAAACAGTTTAGCTACAATTTATGAAACAGGTGTTTTGGGGGGTCTTGCTATTGCCATTGAACCTGTTTTTCAAAAGGGAATGGTAGTCAAAACAGGTGATACATTAAATTCAAAAATTAGACCTGGTCTAACAGAGCTTATTAATAGACAAATAGAACCACTTCAAAGAAAACTAGAAAGTACATTAACTAGTGTTGACTCAATCTTTTCAGGCGCTTCATATGTTTTGAATAAAGAAACTCAAGATGATATTAAAGAATCTTTAGACATTCTAACTTCTGCTGTAAAGGCTATTAATAATTCATCATTGATTATTGAGAAAACCCTTACTGAAAAAAATAATCAAATAAATAATTCAATAGATAATATAGAATCTATTACCAGTAATCTTTCTGAAGTATCTAAAGAACTTAATGACTTTGGTTTAACTAACGTTTTGTCTAATTTAGAAAAATCAGTTGATGGTATAAATTTAATTGTCACTAATCTTAATTCTGACAACTCAAGTCTTGGTAAGTTGATTAGTAGTGATGATGTCTACGAAAACCTGAATCTCTCTATTGAAAATTTAAATCTATTAATTAGTGATATTAAAACAAATCCGAAAAAATATGTTCATTTCTCAATTTTTGGAAGAAAATAGATGATTAGTATACTGCCTAATATAATTTTTAGCTTTCTTTTGATAATATCATTTGGGTTTTTCTTTTTAAATATCAAAAAACTTATTAGAATTATAAAGCTAGGTAAGCCAGTTAAAAGAAATGATAATCCAAGCAAAAGACTTTTAAATATGATAAGGATTGCATTAGGTCAATCCAAAATGGTTACAAAGCCTATTTCAGGAATACTTCATGTAATTGTATACGTTGGTTTTATAATTATTAATATAGAACTATTAGAAATTATAATCGATGGGATAACTGGTTCACATAGATTCTTCTCAAAGATTTTCAATACATACATATATAATTTTCTAATTGCTTCCTTTGAAATACTCGCTTTACTTGTCTTGATTTCAGTGATTATTTTTTGGACAAGAAGAAATATTGTCAAGATTAAAAGATTTTTAAGCAGTGAAATGAAGGGTTGGCCTAAATTTGATGCTGATAACATTCTTTATTTTGAAGTTGTTTTAATGTTGTTATTCCTGTCAATGAATGCTACAGACTTAATTCTTCAAGAAAGAAACTATGAGAATTATTACTCTGCAGGTTCTTTTCCTATTTCCACTTTTTTAGTGCCATTATTTGACTCATTAAGTACAACCTCTATTTATTATTTAGAAAGAATATTTTGGTGGACTCACATAATTGGAATTTTCTTTTTTATGAATTATTTATACTACTCAAAACATCTTCATATTTTACTTGCCTTTCCAAATACATATTTTGCTAATTTGGAGGAAAAAGGAAAATTTAATGTTTTAGAATCAGTTAAAAATGAAGTCCTTCTAATGTTCTACCCTGATAAGGCATCTCAAAATAATCAGAGTGTTGATAAATTTGGAGCGTCTGATGTTCTTGATTTAAATTGGGTCCAACTGATGAATGCTTACTCATGTACAGAATGTGGAAGATGTACAAGTGAATGTCCTGCAAATCTTACAGGAAAAAAACTTTCTCCAAGAAAAATTATGATGGATACAAGAGATAGGCTAGAGAAAGTTTCAAAAAATATTTCAAAAAATCAAGGAAAGTTTGTAGATGATGGTGATAGACTGTTAGATAATTATATATCAAAAGAAGAACTTTGGGCATGTACTTCCTGTAATGCATGTGTTGAGGCTTGCCCAATTAATATTGATCCCTTATCTATAATTATGGATATGAGGCAATATTTAATAATGGAAGAGTCATCCGCTCATCCGGATTTAAATAATATGATGAATAACATTGAAAATAACGGTGCTCCATGGCCCTATAATCAACAGGACAGAGAGTTGTGGATACACGAAACATAAAAATATGAAAAAAGAAGAAGTAGAAAATTATTTACATCAAAAAATTGAAAAAGGTGAAACTGTAAGTCCTATTCTCCCTGAGGGTATTAAAAATTATTTGATAGATATAGATGGAACGATTTGTGATGATGTTCCAAATGAAGAGCCTGAAAGAATGATCACTGCAGAGCTTTATCCTGATGCTCTAGAAACTATAAATAATTGGTACGATAAAGGGCATATGATATGTTTCTTTACAGCTAGAATTGAAGCGCACAGAGAAGTTACTGAGAGGTGGCTTAAGGATAATGGCTTTAAATATCACAGTCTACTTATGGGTAAACCAAGAGGTGGAAATTATCATTGGATTGATAATCATCTAGTGAAGGCTACAAGATATAATGGTAAGTTTACCGATCTTATTGAAAAAAAGGTTACAATTGAGGTTTTCGATGATGAAGAATCAAATAAATAATTAACATGAAAGTGCCTATTTTATCAGAATTAAAATCAAGGGGAGAAAGTCCAGAATATCTTTTTTGGATTGGATGCGCCGGTAGTTTTGATGATAGATCAAAAAAAGTAACAAAGGCTTTTGTTAAAATTTTAAATAAGGCTAATATTTCTTATGCAATTTTAGGTAAAGAGGAGTCGTGTACTGGAGATCCAGCTAAAAGATCTGGTAATGAATTCCTTTTTCAAATGAAAGCAATTTCAAATATTGAGATATTAAATTCTTATGATGTTAAGAATATAATTACGACTTGCCCTCATTGTTTTAATACTATTAAAAATGAGTATCCAGAGCTAGGAGGAAATTATAAAGTTATCCATCACACTACATTTATTAATAATCTTATAAAAGAAAATAAAATAAGTATATCAGGTGGATTTTTTAAAGGTAAAAAGATTACGTATCATGATCCATGTTATTTAGGTAGAGCAAATGGTATATATGAAGCTCCAAGAGATGTAATAAAGAAACTTGATGCTGAGCTTGTTGAAATGAAAAGTTGTAAATCAAAATCTTTATGTTGTGGAGCAGGTGGTGCACAAATGTTTAAAGAACCTGAGAAGGGCAGTCAAGATATTAACATCAAAAGATCCGATGAAGCAATTAACACCGATTCCAAAATAGTTGCTGTTAGTTGTCCTTTTTGTAATACAATGATGAATGATGGAATGACATCAACACAAAAAGACATTGACGTGCTAGATATAGCACAAATGATTGAAAAAGCTGAAGATTTATGATTGTAGATTTTAAAATACTTCCTGAAGATTCTAGAGTATGGGTATATCAGTCAGATAGAGATTTTACTCAAGTTGAAACAGAAATAATTGAAGATAAAACATCTCAGTTTTTAGACAATTGGAAAGCTCACGGAAATGATCTACAAGCTTCTTACTTAATAAAAGATAAACGTTTTCTTATTATTGCTGTAAATGAAAAATTCAATCCAATTGGAGGATGTTCAATTGATTATTCTCTCCAACTAGTTAATGATATTTCAAGTACTATTAATTTAGACTTATTAGATAGATTAACTGTTAATTATAGATCGGAAAATGTAATAAAATCAGTTAATTTAAGAGATTTAAAAAATAAAATTAAAAGTAGAACTTTTTCATCTGAAACTGTTATCTTCAACACAACTATAAAGACCAAAAAAGATCTGATAACTGATTTTGAAATAAAATTAAGATCTTCTTGGCTTTCAAAATTTATTTAAAATGTTAAGAGTAGTATTAATTTTAATATTAAATATTTCTTTTGTATTCTCCCAAGACCTTTATGCTGATTTAACTCAATCAGAAAAAAAATGGGTTGATAGTACATACACCAGTCTTTCTTTGGAGGAAAAGGTCTCACAATTGTTTATCAATTGGGTTTCTCCTGAACAATCTGATTTTGAAACTATTCGAAAGTTAGTAGAGGAAGATAAGATAGGTGGATTAATATTCTCTATAGGAACAACGAATACCCACATAGAATGGCTTAATAAATTTCAATCATTAGCTAAAACACCCCTTCTGATTACAATGGATGCTGAGTGGGGTCCATCTCAGAGATTATCTGATGTTTTTGCACATCCTTGGAATATGACTCTTGGTGCAATTCAGGACAACGATCTTGTTAAAGCTATTTCACATAGAATGGCTGAACAAAACAAAGCTCTTGGCGTTCATTATAATTTTTCTCCATCAGTAGATGTAAATAATAATTCAAAAAATCCAATTATTGGTAATAGATCTTTTGGGGAAGATCCAAATAATGTTTATAAAAAGGCTAAAGCATACATAGAAGGTCATAAAGAGGCTGGAGTGTTTACATCTATTAAACATTTTCCTGGTCATGGAGATACAGATAAAGACTCACATAAGACACTTCCTATTATCAAGGGTGACATTAAAAGATTAAATAATGTTGAACTGTATCCTTTTAAAAGGCTAATTGAGGATGGGCTAGCCCAATCTATTATGTTAGCCCACCTTAGTGTTCCTGCACTAGATAAAAAATATCCTTCTTCTTTATCATATAAAACTGTAAATAATCTTCTAAGAGAAGATTACAACTTTAAAGGAATTACCATAACAGACGCTCTTGATATGAAAGGTGTTCTTCAAGATCCAAAGGTAAATGTAGACCTAAGGGCTTTTGAGGTTGGAAATGATATTATACTAATGTCAACAGATGTTTCTAAAGGTGTTAAGCTTATTTCAGAAAAATATAGAAAAGGTAAGATTTCAGAATCAAGATTGTCAAGTTCTGTTAAAAAAATTCTATCCCTTAAGGCTAAATCAAAACTTAATGAATTTAAAAATATTTCTTCTAACAATATATTAGCAAAGGTTAATACTTCAAAAGATACTCTTCTATACTCTAAAGCAATGAGCTCTGCTATTACTTTAGTTAAAAACACTAAGAGTCTTCTGCCACTAACTAATGATAAAAAATATTTGCATGTTGCATTTGGAGAAAATGATAGTGGTGACCATTTGTTCAATAAATTGAATAAATATTTAAATGTAGACACTTATTTAGATGATGATTTGACACCTCTTTATCTAAAATCAAAATATGATGGAATTATTATATCATATCATGGTTCAAGTAATAGTCCGTACGCTTCTAATATTATTCCAAAAGAGGTAGTCGAGCACATTAATAAGATTAGCAAGAGCAATAATGTTGTTTTAAATCTATTTCTTAACCCTTATAGTTTAAATTCATTTAGTTCTATTAATGATTTTGAATCTGTTGTCATAGGGTACCAAAACAACATGATCTCACAGGAGGTTTTAGCCGATTTATTATTTGGTATTAGATCTTTTAGAGGTAAGATGCCAGTCTCTAATAATTTCTTTACTGTAAATCATGGCTTAACATTTAACAGAAAAAATATAATTGGCTATTCTCGTCCTTCATACGAAGGTTTTGATGAAAGTAAATTATCTTATTTAGATTCAATAGCAAAAAATGCAATAGATTCTATGATGGCCCCTGGAATTCAAATGCTTGTCTCAAAAAATGGAAAAATTGTATATAACAAAAGCTTTGGTTATCATACTTATGAAAAGAAGAATAAATTAGAAAATAATCATGTTTTTGATCTTTCATCAATTACAAAGATCTTAGCTACTATGCCTCTAGTTCTTCAGGAATATGATAAGGGAAAAATTTCACTTGACACTAATTTATCAGAACTCTTTCCAAAAATAAAACTCAAAGACAAAGGAGATATTTCATTAAAAGAAATGTTATCCCACTATGCTAGATTAAGACCTTGGATACCTTTCTATGAAGAAACATTAAATAGAAAGGAAAAGCCTAAGTCAAGATTTTATAAATCAAACTCAAAAAATACTTTTTCAACCCCTGTATCACAAAACTTATTCTTAAAATCCAATTACAGACAAAAAATATTTAAATCAATAGTTGATAGTGAGTTAAGAGAAAATCTTGAATACAAATATTCAGATCTACCTTTTTATTTTTTAAAATTTTGGTTTGAAGATGAGTATAAAAAACCTTTAAACATTCTAACTCATGAAAGAGTCTTTAAGTCACTAGGGCTGAAAAGAACAATGTTTAATCCTCATGAGAGGATTAATCTAGATGAAATTGTTCCAAGTGAAAGAGATGATTTTTTTAGATATTCAAAGCTTCACGGATATGTTCATGATGAAGGTGCTGCAATGTTAGGGGGAATTTCAGGTCATGCTGGTTTATTTTCTAATGCTCATGAAGTTGCAGTGGTTCTTCAGACTATGATTCAGAAGGGCGCATATGACAACCAAAGATTGTTTTCTGAAAATTCATTTGATAATTTTAATTATTGCTATTACTGTGATAAAGATAATAGAAGCGGAGTAGGTTTCGATAAACCTCAAATTGAGGGTAAACATGGTTCCACTTTTGGTGGTGTTTCAAAAAATAGCTTTGGACATTATGGATATACAGGTTCAATGGCTTGGGCTGATCCAGATGAAGAAATAATTTTCGTTTTTCTTTCAAACAGAACTTATCCAACTAGAAAAAACACTTTACTTCAAACTAGTAATATAAGAACTAGAGCTCAAGAAATAGTTTATAAATCAATAATAGATTCAAAATGAAAATTGGAGTAGTATGTTATCCAACCTTTGGTGGATCAGGAGTAGTAGCTACAGAACTAGGAATTGAATTGTCTAAGAAAGGTCATGAAGTTCACTTTATAACATATAGTCAACCAGTTAGGCTTGATGCTTTATCATCTAATCTTCATTACCATGAAGTTAATGTTCCGGATTATCCATTATTTAAATATGAACCATATGAACTAGCATTGTCAAGCAAATTATTTGATGTTATTTCTAAGCATAAGATTGATGTTCTTCATGTTCATTATGCAATTCCCCATGCTTATGCTGCATATATGGCAAAGAAGATTCTAAATGAAAACGGTTATAAAATTCCAATTGTTACTACTCTTCATGGAACAGACATTACACTAGTTGGAAATCATCCATTTTATAAACCAGCGGTTACTTTTAGTATTAATAAGTCAGATATAGTTACATGTGTTTCAAAAAGCCTTATGGAAGATACTAGAGAATTTTTTGAAATAAAAAGAGAGATTAAAGTAATACCAAATTTTATAGATATAGATAAATATGATAAAAAACATAATCTATGTGAAAGAAATATGATAGCTGATGGTGATGAGAAGATTATTGTTCATGTGAGTAATTTTAGACCTTTAAAGAGAATTATAGACGTTTTAAAAATCTTCAAAAAAATAAATGAAAATATAAATTCAAAATTAATCATGGTAGGGGATGGTCCGGACAAGAAAAAGGCTAAGGAATTTTTAAGAAAAAATAATTTAAAAAATAGCGTTGTTTTTTTAGGGAAAACTAATCAAGTTGATGAGATTTTATGTAAAGCTGATTTATTTTTACTACCATCAGAAAAAGAGAGCTTTGGTCTAGCAGCTCTGGAGGCTATGGCTCTTAAGGTTCCGGTTATTTCAACAAATACAGGTGGTTTAAAGGATTTAAATATAAATGGTAATTCTGGTTATACAAGTGATGTTGGAGATATCGAGGCAATGTCAACTAATGCAATTAAAATTTTAACAGATAATTCATTAGAAAAGAAGTACAGAACCCAGGCTTTTGAAAATGCTAAAAAATACGATATAAAAAAGGTCATCCCATTATATGAAAACATATACAATGAAGCCTTAAACATTTCTAATTAGGGTTATAAATACTCTTGGCTTCTTTATAAATCAAATTTTTATCAAAAGTCATTTTCTTTGTTTCAAATTGTGAATATTTTTCCATTTGATCAGTATAATGCTCAGAGTTTGGATCATCAGAGTTCCCATATGAAATTATACTCTCCATAATTGGCCCCTCTTCAGTAAATCTTATTAAACCAATATATGATTCACCAGCAAACACTTTATGCATACCATCTTTGTATGGTCCTGAGGACATAGCAGTAATTACATCAGGAAGTCCCCATATTGGGAGTTCTTTTTCTCCTCTGGCTAGTTTCTGAAACTCACCTAAAGTTATTTTAGTTTTTCCAAAATATTTAATTAAATAAGATTTAGTATCTGACAATGCAGATAATATAATTTCTTTTGATACCGGCTGATCATTGTTAGATAGTTCTCTTACTTGATTTGCGTAATTATAAATAAGTTGATAGTAAAATACTCCATATAATCCTGCGCCAACTGAATCAGCATCAGTTTTACGATTCCAATTTTGAATTTCATTTAATATATCATATAGATCATCATTCCCATCAAGCTTAATTTCATTTATTAAATTAATATCCATGAAATTGTAGCTAAACTTATCAGGAAATGAATTATCATATTTTATTTTCTTGAAGTCTTCAAATGAAACCTTATCATAGCTATCTATAAGATATTTTAATCTTACTGATCTGTTGTTGTTATAAGTTTCATACCCCATATTTTTATTAAAATCCTTTTCTTTTGGGTTTTCGTCATTGGATGTTGATTTGAAAGGTGAATGATTAGCATTGTAAACAAAACCTGAGTTGGGTTGAAGAACTTGTGGAAGCTCTTCTATATCATACAATTCATTCCATAAGGTTTTTTTTGTGTCTCCAGGAACAATTCCTTTCCAATTATATCCTTCTGCTCGTTTAGGGATTTGACCGTTAGACATGTAGAAGATTGTATCATATTTATCTGCATAACCAACATTAAAACCTGGTAAGGATTTCATCTTTAATATATTATAGAATTCAGAAAAGTTTTTAGCTTTTCCCATTCTCCACCATTGCTCAAGAGCATTTACTCCATAAAGAGATGGTGTTCTTATTGAATAATAACCTGATTTATTTTTTAGAGTAGGTCCGTAGATGCTTTTGAAATATTTACGGTTTATTTTAATTGGAATACCAAGAACTTTTAGGGTCACCTTGGCATTAAGTTTTTCAAGTCTATACTCTTCATTATCGACAATATAGGTGTTTTTGTTTTTCATTCTAAGCTTGAAAACATCTGTTTTGTCTGGATAGTTTACAGTATGTGACCATCCTAGGTACTTGTTAACTCCTATTAAAATGTTTGGAGTGCCTGGATACATGGTTCCAATTATATTAGTTCCTTCTTTACTATTAAGGTGAACTTCATACCATGAAGTAGGACCTTCAAGTGGTTGGTGTGTGTTTATTGCTAAAAATGTTTCTCCAGATGCAGTTTTATTACTATTCATAGCAAAAACATTAGATCCTGTTAAGTTTTGATCTAAGTATTCATCCTGGGTATCATTGTTTAAAATTCTTCCTGCCCAATACGCTCCTTGGTTAGATATAAAAAGTTGAAGTTGACTATACTTCAGCATTTTTTTTGGGGTTATTGGAAAAAGATTTTTAAAAAGAATTTTATCAGGATTTTTTTTAGCGTAACTGTTTAGTCCTTCTGCATAACCTCTAACTACTTTCATGTAATCATTACTTATATCATCAATATTTTGATCTATTAATTCTTCAGATCCAATAAATTGAGATATAAAATCGGCAGGAGCTCCTTTTAACCCCATATATTGAGACAGCATTGCGTTACCTGCTAAATAAGCTTCTTGAATCGTTATAAAGTCATCTTCAGCATTAGCCCATGCTAATCCATATGCAACTTCTGCATCTGTTTGTGCGTAAATATGAGGTACACCATATTTATCTCTAACGATATCTATGTTTTCTGGATTGATTTGGGAGTAAGTAACCGAAGTCAATAGAAGTAAGTAAATTAATTTATGCATTTTTTATAGTATATAAGTTAGTAACCTGAAAGTGAAATAGCATGCAAAAATTATAAGGATTATTTTTCTGTTTTTTTCGTACCATTCCATAATTAATATTTTTTGCAAAGTTATAGTTCTGAAATATTTAAATATGAATATCTACACTAATTTTTCTCTAACATTTCTTTAACATATTAAATTTTATTGAACTTTATGAAGATTATTTTTACCTATAATTATTCTAAATACCTATAGATATTATGAATACGATATCCTTAGTTTATGTTAACTAATTGTGAATAGATCTCAATTTTTAATAGTTTTTTCTTTCTTTTTAACAATATTTTAACTTAAATTGCGCGTAATAAACTAAACTTAAATTAACATGAAAAAAGCTTTTTTAGTTGTATTGATGTTATCGTCTAGTCTAATTTTTGCTCAGGACTCTATCTCTGGTAGTGTTACTGACGAAAGCAACAATCCTATTCCTGGAGCTACAATTGTAGTTGAAGGAACTAACACAGGTGTTGTTACTGACTTTGATGGTAATTATCAAATTAATGCGTCGACTGGAGATCAGTTGACTTTCTCAAGTTTGGGATTTGGATCTCAAACGATTACTGTTGGAAACCAAAATCAGATTAATGTTACATTAATGTCAAGTGTTGACATTCTTGATGAGGTTGTTGTCTCAGGATATCAAACTCAGCAAAGAAGATCACTATCTGGAGCTATCGGTACTGTTGATACAGACGAGGCTTTCAAGACACAAGTAACTAATGCTGCTGAAGCTCTACAAGGTAGAGTTGCCGGTGTGCAAGTAACTTCTGGTGGAGGTCCTGGGGCTGCTCCCGTAGTTAGAATCCGTGGTTATGCTACTACTAACGATAACTCACCTTTATATGTTATCGATGGTATACAAACTACTGATGCTAATGTTATGAGAGACATCAACCCTAAAGACATTGAAAATATAAGTGTACTAAAAGATGGTGCAGCAGCAATTTATGGTGCTAGAGCTTCTAATGGTGTTATTGTTGTTACTACCAAAGGTGGTGCTTACAACATGGAAAACACATTTGAAGTAGATGCTTCTTATGGTATTAGTGAGGTAACAAGATACCCTGATATGTTAAATGTTCAGCAACATGCTGATATGACATGGCAAAGTATCCTTAACGATGGAAACACTCCATCTCACCCACAATACGGTAGTGGCCCAACGCCTTCTGTTCCTGTCTTTTTAAATGTACCTATTCCTGGTGGTCCAGAATATGAAGGAGCCGGAGCTAAAGTTGCACCTAATGGAACTGATTGGTTCGGTGAAATTTTTGACCCAGCGTCTGTTACTAATGTTTCAATATCTGCTTCTGGTGGATCTGAACAAGGTAAATTTCATTTATCTGCAAACTACTTAAAACAGGAAGGTGTAATTATTCACACTGGATACGAAAGAGTTTCAACTAGATTGAATTCTGAATTTAAAATTGGAGATAACATTACTATATCTGAACACTTAAACGTTACTTACGATAAGGAAGGAACTACTAGTGGTAACCCAATTCAAAATGCAGCATTTTCATCTCCACTAGTTCCTGTTAGAGATACAAACGGAAATTTTGCTGGTACATACTCTAACTCTGCAAGAGTTGGTATTGCTAACAACCCGGTTGCAGATCTAGCTAGAGGTGCTGATGATTACAATAAAAACTTAAGAGTTATTGGTGATATTTCAATGAAATGGCAAATAACTCCTGAATTAATGTTTAAGACATCTGCTGGTGTTACCATGAGAGACTTAAACGGAAGATACTTTACAGCTCTAAACCCAGAGCACGGTGAAGCTATCTCTAACAACACTCTTTCTGAGCAAAGTTTCAGACAAGATGAATGGGTTGTTACAAACTTCTTAAACTATAAGAACTCTTGGGGTGATCATACATTAGATTTATTAGTTGGTACAGAGGCACAAAAAGATAACTATAAAGGTTTCGGTGCTTTAAGAACTAATTATTTATTTGAAGATCCAAGTTTTTACTTATTAAGTAATGGTGCTGGTGTCCCTGTGATTTCAGGTGCTGGTGCATCTTCAAGTTCAATTTTCTCATTACTAGGAACAGCTAACTGGTCATATGGTGGTAAATACTTTGCTACTGCGACTGTTAGAAAGGATGATACTTCAAGATTCGCGCAAGCTGAATCTGATGCAATCTTCCCTTCTGGAAGTGTAGCTTGGTTAGTAAGTTCTGAAGATTGGTTTGATAGTATGGTATTTGATACTCTTAAAGTAAGAGCTTCTTATGGTGAGTTAGGTAACCAACAAATTGGTGGTTCTAACTTAGATGTAAATATTTCTTACTTAAGTGAAGGTTCTGCATTCTACGCGTTTGGTGGAAGTGGTGGTGCTACTGCTGGTGCAAACATTGCAACAAAAGGTAACCCACTTCTTACATGGGAAACTATGACTTCTACAAACTTTGCTTTAGACATGGGATTCTTAGATAACAAGTTGACTGCTACAATTGATGTATTCTCAAATGAGACTACAGGTCTTGTTGCTCAGGATACTCAAAAGATTAGTACAACTGCAATTGATGCAGCTGCTCCTTATACAAACTTAGGTGCAATGAAATCAACTGGTTTTGATCTTTCTTTAAACTATTCTGATACAACTTCTTCTGGAGTTACTTATGCTATAAATGCAAATGCTACAAGAGCTAAGAATGAAGTTACTGAACTTATCAGTGAATTCTATTCTGGTGGTAGTCAAAGAATTGGATCTATGACAAGAACGTCTGTAGGTGAGCCAATTTCTTACTTCTATGGTAGAAACGTATTGGGAATTTTCCAAACTGCTGCTGAAGTTGCATCACATGCAACTCAAGATGGAGCAGGTGTTGGTAGATTTAAATATGAAGATATAAACAATGATGGTGTTATTAATGATAACGATAGAACTAAAATCGGTGATCCTCACCCAGATTTAATTTTTGGTGTTAATGTAAACTTAGCATACAAAAACTGGGATATGAGTATGTTCTGGAATGGTTCAATCGGTAATGATATTTTTGACTATACAGCTCTTTACTACGAAACTCCTTATTTCTTTAACGGAAATAGAAGTACTGCAGTTTTAGACTCATGGTCTCCATCTAACACTGGAGCAGCATTGCCTGCATTAAGTGAAACTATTTTAAATAATGAATTCACATCATCTAACTCTTTCTTTGTTAGAGATGGTTCTTATTTAAGACTTAGAACTCTTCAAATAGGTTATACATTACCTGATACTATTGCATCAAAATTAGGTGCTAGTAGTGCAAGAGTATACTACAACGGTAGTAACTTACTTACTTTAACTGACTTTACAGGTCTGGATCCTGAAGTACCAAGAGGTGGTGCTCTAGATATTGGTGTATATTCTGCTCAATATCCTACGAATAGTATTTCATCTTTAGGTATAAATATTAAATTTTAACCCCAATAATTAGTAATTATGAAAAAAATTCTAACAATATTATTATCGGCGTCAATTTTAGTGTCATGTTCTGATGACTTTACTGAAATTGATCCTGTAGGATCTCTTAGTGATGCATCTCTACAGAATGCTACTGGTGTTGACCTATTATTAACTGGTGCTTATTCAGTACTAGATGGTATGAGAAATGGTGGACCTGGTGCAGATTGGACAAAAAGTGGTGATAACTGGTGGCTTGATGCTATCTCAGATGATGCTCATAAAGGATCAACTGATGGTGACCAAGCTGACTTACTTGCAATTGAACTTTTTACATGGGATACAACAAACCCATATTTTGAAGGTAGATGGCAAGCATTATTTGCTGGTGTAAACAGAGCCAATGCTGTTATTGATTTAATCAATAACGCAGATAATCCTAGTGATTTCTCTGTTCAAAAAGCGCAAGCACAATTCTTAAGAGGTCACTTTAACTTTGAAATTCAAAGAATGTGGGTAAATGTACCTTACATTTCAGATGAAAACTATGCTGCAAGTGAATTTAATCAGCCTAACTCTGGTCCTATTTGGAGTCAGATTGAAGCAGATTTTTCTGCTGCTGCAGGTAGTTTACCAACATCTAGAGGTGGATCATACAGTGAGCCTGGAAGGCCACTTGCATCTGCTGCAAGAGCATATTTAGGAAGAACTCAACTTTACCAAGGTAAATGGAGTGATGCATTAAACTCACTTGAATCAGTTATAAATTCTGGTGATTATGCTTTAAATTCTGATTTCTCAGCAAACTTTAGATCTGCTGGTGAAAATAGCTCTGAAATGATTTTTTCTATTCAGTTTGCTTCTGATGGAGGTCAATCTCCACAGGGTAACAGAGGTGGTACATTAAATATGCCAATTGGAGGTATGACAGGTGGAATGTGTTGTGGTTTTTACCAACCAACAATCGACCTTGCTAATGCTTTCCAAACTGATTCTAATGGACTTCCATTAGCTAATTGGTCTACTACTGACATCACAAATGATTATGGTGTTTATGAAACTGAAGCACACACTCCTCACTCTGGTCCATTAGACCCAAGAATTGATTTCACTGTTGGAAGACGTGGAGTTGACTTAAATGGTTATGGTCCTATGACAGGAAAGGATAACATTAGAGCATCATTTACTGATATCTCTGGTCCTTTTGTGAACAAGAAAAACCTTTATACTGCTGGTGATGACACCAACAGAGGTACAGGTGGTTGGGGTGAGCAGAGAACTGGAATTAACTATCATATTATAAGATATGCAGATGTTTTATTAATGGCTGCTGAAGCTGCTGTTGAATCTGGTAATCTTGAAACTGGTAGAAATTATGTTAACCAAGTTAGAGCAAGAGCTAAAAACGGCCCACGTGCTGATGCTTCTCCTAACTATGTCATAGATACATACAACTCAACATGGACTGATCAAGCTGCTGCTAGAAATGCAGTTAGACATGAAAGAAGAGTTGAAATGGCTATGGAAGGTCACCGTCTTTTTGACTTAAGAAGATGGAACATTATGGTTGACGCATTAAATACTTACATCGCAAACGAGGGTAGAACTATTGCTAATTTTGCAGCAAAAGCTAACCCAGTTTCAGCTAAGCATAATGCACTTCCAATTCCTTTAAATGCTATTGATCAGTCTCAAGGAGCTCTTTCTCAGAATCCTGGTCACTAATCAAATTTAAATCTAGCTAAATTAAAAGCAGGATGAATAACTTATTCATCCTGTTTTTTTTTACATTTACTTTATGAAAAAATTAAACCTACTTTTATTTGTAAATGCTGTTATTATTGTATTTGCCTCATGTAATAACAGAGCTGACAACAAACAATTTACACTTCTTTCTAGTGAATCTACTGGTGTCGATTTTATAAATCAATTAAAGGAAAATGATACAATAAACTATTTTACCTATCCATATATATACATGGGTGGAGGAGTTTCAGTTGGTGATATAAATAATGATGAATTAGATGATATATTCTTTACGGGTAATATGGCTGAAAATAGATTATACTTAAATAAAGGGAATCTCCAGTTTGAAGATCTAACTGATTATTCTGGTATAGGAGGTGATGATAAGTGGTACACTGGTTCAACTATGGTGGATATAAACAATGATGGTTTTATAGATATTTATGTCTCAGTTGCTGGTTTAAAGGGTGAAAAAAATAATGAATTATATGTCAATAATGGAGATAATACATTTACAGAAATGGCGAGTAAATATGGTATTGCTGATATTGGTAATGGTGTCCAAGCTACATTCTTTGATTATGATAAAGATGGAGATTTAGACCTTTATGTTGCTAACTATCCTATAACTCCTTTTGATGCGCCTAGGAACTATTACTATTATAAGATGCAGAATACAGAGGATGATGAAACTGACAATCTTTATAGAAATGATGGGTCGTCATTTACAAGAGTTACTGAGGAAGCTGGCTTAAGAACTTATGGCCTTACTTTAAGTGCGACTATTGGTGATTTAAATAATGATTCTTATCCGGATATATATATATCTAATGATTTTAGTTCTCCTGATTTTATGTATATGAATAATGGAGATGGAACTTTCACTGATGTTGTTAAAGAATCTACTAATCAAACATCTTTCTACGGAATGGGAGTTGACATAGCAGACTTTAATAATGATCAATACCTTGATTACATTCAAGTAGATATGGATGCAAAAGACAATAGAAGAGCAAAAGCAAATATGGCTAGTATGAATCCAGATTTATTTTGGAGTACTGTTAATTTTGGTTTTCATTATCAGTATATGCACAATACCCTTCAATTAAATAGGCGTATTGAAGGAAATAAGCCCTTTTTTAGTAATATTTCAAGACTTTCAGGTATATCATCAACAGATTGGAGTTGGGGTCCTCTTTTAGCTGATTTTGATAATGATGGTTGGAAGGATTTATTTATTTCAAATGGAATTAGAAGAGAGATAAATAATAAAGATTTTTTCAATGCAATCGAATTAAGACCTATGTCCAATGATAGTCTCTTGTATTATACAAATCAAATACCATCTGAGGCTATTTCAAATTTTGCATTCAAAAACAATAAAGATTTGACTTTTGATAATGTATCTTCTGATTGGGGTCTAGATCAAGAAAATTTTTCAAATGGAGCAACTTACGCAGACTTGGATAATGATGGTGATCTTGAAATAATTGTAAATAATGTTGATCAACAAGCTCAGATATATAGGAATAATTCATCAAATAATTATGTAAAAATTAAATTGAAAGGTGATAAAAATAATCTATTGGGCATTGATAGTCGGGTATATGTTGAAACTGCAAATTCCTCGCAAATGCAGGAATTAACATTGACAAGAGGATTTCAATCTTCAGTTTCGCCTTATTTAAATTTTGGTATAGCTAATCAAGAGAAAATTATTTCTGTAAAAGTTGTGTGGCCTAACGGTAATACTCAAACGCTTGATAATGTAAAGATTAACTCTATTGTCGAATTTGATATCAAAAACTCAAATTCTAATGAAAATATTTTCGAGGAGTCTAAAGTTTATTTTGAAAATGTAGAGGTTGTAAAACATAAACATGAAGAAAACGAACATAATGATTATTTAAAAGAAGTATTACTTCCTCATGAAAATTCTAGATTAGGTCCTGGTATAGCTACAGGTGATATAGATGGAGATAATTTAGATGATTTTATTGTAGGAGGAGCTAAAGATCAACCTACTGCTTTTTATTTCCAAAAATTAGATGGTTCTTTTTCTAAAAAATCTTTTTCTTTTTCAAAATCACATAGCAAATATGAAGACATGGATATAATGCTTAAAGATTTTGATAGTGATGGTGATTTAGATGTTTACATAGTTTCTGGAGGTAATGAATTTGAGCAAAATTCCCCGATCCTTAAAGATAGATTGTATACTAACAATGGAAATGGATCACTAATTTATAATGAAGATTCTTTGCCTAATAATTTTTCGAGTGGTATGAGATTGTCCTCTGCAGATTATGATAAAGATGGAGACATAGATTTATTTGTTGGCGGTAGGGTAGTGCCTGGAAGTTATCCCCTTCCTGCGGATAGTTTCTTATTAGTTAATACTTCTAATAAAAATGGTATTAAATTTATTAATGCTTCCGAAATAGATTTCCCTTTTAAAGATATTGGCTTGGTTACCTCCTCAGTCTGGACTGATTATAACAATGATAGTTGGTTAGATCTTGTGGTTGTTGGAGAATGGACTCCTGTAAGGTTTTTCAAGAATGTTGAAGGTAAATTTTCTGAGGATACTTCACTAATTGATACTGACTCTACTAGAGGATGGTGGTATGACATTGTAGCAGAAGATTTTGATAAAGATGGAGATATGGATTTAGTTATTGGAAATCTTGGTAATAACTATAAATATCAAACATCAGGTGATGAAACATTTGATATTTATTATAACGATTTTGACAAAAATAATAGTGGAGATATAGTTCTTAGTTATTATAATGATGGAGAGCAATATCCATTAAGGGGAAGACAATGTTCTTCGGATCAAATACCTGCAATCAAAACAAAGTTTCAAGATTATGATGCTTTTTCTATAGCTACTCTCGAGGATGTATATACTGAGCCAGATCTTGAACAATCACTTCACTATTTTACTAAAACATTTTCATCAGTTTATCTAGAGAATATAGGTAATTCATTTACAATGAATAAGTTGCCTGTTTTATCACAGTTATCTGCAGTCAATAAAATTCTTAAAAAAGATATTGATAATGATGGTTTCATGGATATAATTATCTCAGGAAACATGTATAACTCAGAGATTGAAACACCCAGAAATGATGGTAGTGTGGGGGTATTACTTAAATATAATCCTGAAATTGGTTTTGATGCTATTTCCACTCAAGAAAGTGGACTTTTTATCAATGGTGATGTAAAGGACATGGAATTTATAAGACTTAGAGATAAAGATTATATAATTTCAGCTAAGAATGATGATTTTATAGAGTTCACTAAAATTAACTAATTGAGATTTAAAGCTTCATTATCATTATTATTTTTATTTTTTCTGGCTTTGTCATGTCAAACAATTCCAGAAGAAATTGAAATTTTTTATGATATTAAAGAAATGAAAGATTACTCTTTAGAAGTTACTTTCAAAATTAAAAACTCAACTAATTACAACTTTGATTCCTTGTGGTCACTTCATTGGAATCAACAAAGCGCTGTTGTAGATTCAAATTCAGTTTCTGATAACCTTAAATATGAATATGTAGCAGGACAATCATATAACATTCTATCCTTTGGTAAAAATTATAATTTAAATGCAGGAGAGTCTATTTCAATTGATTTAAAGCAAAGAGGTATTGTTCAAAGAAAATCTGATTTGCCGGTTGGAGGTTTTATTGTAATTAATAATAACATACTTGATGTTAAATTTACTAGCACTTGGAAGAATGCTATTGGAATTGAAGATCTTAATATTCCAACATCTATTGATCGTTATGCCAATTATTACCCAAATAACCCCATTGATAAAACTGAACTAGATCTAATTGTACCTACTCCTAATAAAATTAATTTGTTGGAAGGTGATTCACCTCTAAAGGAAGAATATACATTGTCAATTGACCAATCTCTTAACTTAAGCCTAGATCTAGTTAAGTCTTTAATGAATGAAGTTGTCGATATAAATGTAATAGAAGATAAATCTGTCACTGACATTGTTATTAATTTTTCTGATGATATAAAAGAAGAGTCCTATTTACTAGATATTAACAAGGGTGGTATTTCTATTAATGCTTCGGACAGAGCAGGTGCTTTATACGGTATTCAATCATTAAAGCAAATATTTATGGTATCCCAATTGGAAAAAACTCCAATAAGACATCTACAAGTTAATGATTCACCAAGATTTTCTTATAGAGGAATGCTTCTTGACATATCAAGGAATTTTTATGGTCCCGAAAAGATAAAACAGATTTTAGATTACATGTCTTTTTTTAAAATTAATTTTTTAGATTTTAGAATAACTGATGACGAGGGCTGGAGATTAGAAATTCCAGGTTTAGAAGAACTCACTAGTGTTGGTTCTAAAAGAGCTTATTCGAAGGACGAATTTGAGAACCTAATACCAATGTATGGTTCAGGATCAGATACAAATTCCTCAGGATCAGGTTTTTTATCTAAAACTGAATTTATTGATATCTTATTGTATGCAAATGAAAGAAACATATCAGTTATTCCTCAAATTAGTTTTCCTTCACATATAAGGTCTGCTATCGTGGCAATGAATTCTAGATATCAAAAATATATGGAGCTAGGTGATAAAGAAGAAGCTGAGAAATATTTGCTAATTGATCCAGCTGACCAAAGTGAATATATTTCAGCACAAGGCTTTAATGATAATATTGCTTGTATTTGTAGAGACAGCGCTTTTACTTTTTATGATAAAGTAATTGATGAGGTTTATTTAATGTATGAGGAAGCAGAAGTAGAAATGAAATCTTTTGGAGTAGGTGCTGATGAAGTACCCTATGGGGCATGGAGAAAATCTCCACTTTGTAATGAATTCATGTCAGAAAACTCAATAGAAAATGACTACAATGCATTATATCAATATGCACAAAAAAGAGTTTATGAAAAAATATCTTCCTATGAATTAACTATGACTGGATGGGATGATATTTTATTAAAGCTGACTGAAAAGAACCAATCAGAAACTGAAATTAAAGATTTCTTCAAAGATGATGATATTCTTCTATTTGTATGGAAAAATGATTGGGGTCAGGGAAGACAGGATATGATCTATAAATATGCTAATCTTGGATATAAGACAGTTATGAGTAATTCAAGTGCATTTTATTTTGATATGGTAGATGATAAAGACTTTGATAACGTTGGTCTTTCTTGGAGTGGATACGCTGATTATAAAGATATGTGGACAGTAGATGTTTTTGATATTTTTAATGACTCTTATGGTGTTGAAAAAAATAATATTTCACAGAAATATATTAATTCTTCTGTAAAATTAGATCCTGGAAGTTTTGATAATATTATTGGAATTCAGTCTCAAATATGGAGTGAAACAATTATAAATGAGGATATACTTGATTATATGTTTATGCCAAATATTATTGTTTTCTCGCAAAAGGCATGGTCAGATAATCCTAAATGGATGAATACATCCGATATGGAGCTTAGATCAGAAATTTTAGATCTAGAATGGAACAGGTTTTCTAATAATATAGGTCAAAGAGTTCTTCCTATAGTTGATAATATTTTTGGTGGCTTGTCTTATGACTTACCTAAACCAGGAGGTTTAATAGTAAATGATTCCTTATATGCTAACTCTGCCTTCCCAGGACTAAATATAAAATATACTCTCGATGGAACTATTCCTAACTCCAATAGTAATAACTATGTTGATCCATTAAAAATAAGTAAAGATGACATCGTCCATCTAAGATTGTTTAATAATAATGGTAGGGGGGGTAATTCAATTTTAGTTAATAAGTAATTATTAATTAACTAATTATTTTATTTAACTTATAATTTAAATGAAAGGTAGAATATTATCTATTGATGTATTAAGAGGAATGACATTAATCTTTATGATTATTGTAAATCAACCTGGATCGTGGGATAATGTTTTTGCTCCTTTATTACATGCTAATTGGAATGGCTTAACTCCAACTGACTACATTTTTCCAAACTTTCTTTTTATTGTAGGTGTTTCAATTGTGCTTTCACTTAACAATCGAAAAAATGAACTAGAAAAGAGTCAAGCGCTTAAAAAAATTATTTGGAGAGCATTTAAAATCTATCTGGTAGGCCTATTTTTATGGGTTTTTCCTTCTTTTGACTTTGATAATATTAGATGGACTGGAGTTCTTCAGAGAATATCTTTTGTTTTCTTGTTTTGTGGTATAATTTATCTTTTTATAAATAAAAAATACTACATGTACATATCTTTTATAACACTTATAGCTTATTGGTTCATAATGATTTATGTTCCAGTTCCAGGTATTGGTCAACCAGATTTGAGTGTACCGGAATTAAATCTAGCTCATTATATTGATAATAAATACCTGCCTGGAGTAATGTGGCAAGGTACTTGGGATCCTGAAGGTATTTTTACAACAATACCATCTATAATTACAGGTGTTTTTGGTTTAATAGCAGGTTCAATTCTAGTAAGTGCAAATAACATCAAGGATAAACTTCTTAAATTATTTTACATTGGTTTAATCCTAGTATTTGTTGGTGATTTCTTTAGTTGGTCATTTCCTATAAATAAAAACCTATGGAGCACTTCTTATACATTTCTTATGGCTGGTATGTCATTTATGCTAACTGCTGCATTTACTTACCTTATAGATGTGAATGGCTTTAAAAAATTTAAAATGTCTCAGGTTTTTGGGACAAATTCAATTTTTACATATGTTCTTGCAGGCGTATTAAGTTCAATTTTCTATAGTGATTTTATTCTAGGTATTGAATTAAATTCAATTTTTGTTGAATCTTTGGTAAGTATTGGTGTTTACCCAAAACTTGTATCTTTCATGTATGCTCTTTTATATGTTTTTATAATTTACATACCTGCATACTATCTTTTCAAAAAGAAAATATTTATAAAACTTTAGTAGTTACATTCATCAAGCTCTAATAGCTCATCTAAATATGATTTATCAGTTTTATAGAAGTAAGTAGTATTACCTCCTGTTGCTTTTATCTTTTCAATGATACTGTCATTTACAATACTGTAAAGCCAGTTAGATCCATTGAAATCTTCTGATAAATTGAGTTTTGTTTGATACTTAAATTCTGCATTCACAATAAAATTATTTTCATACGAATAGCAATTATACCCCGATATATAAACCTCAAGATATGCTCCATCTTTCTTATCATTAAATGTCCAAATGGATTGATTATTATCTGTAGTCCAATAAGTTCCGTCAAGGCATTCTAAAAAACTTGAACATTCTTCAGACTTATCACTGTTAGAGCAGCTGAATAGGATTAATGAAAAAAGAATTAATATAAACGAAGAATTGTAAGACGTTTTCATAATTAGTTGATATAAGGCACTTGTTCAAGTGCTAAATTAATATTTGTTTCTGGTCTTTGGCACGTTTTATTCTGGCAAACGTATATAAAGGTTTCATCATCAAAATATCTATCAATAAAAAGAGGTATTTTACTTTCATCATCTGATTGAACAACAATTGTATTAGGAGTAAAATATCGAGTGATTTGGTCTGTTAATGATTTAGCGTTAGGACCAATAACTGCAATTTCATAAAATGATTCAACTCTGTTAAGGATGTTGTTTCCCCAGACAGAGTAGGAGTTAATGTTTTCATCAATAATTTTTTGAACTGATGAAACCATTTTGTCAGATAGATCTAGATATTCATCATCAAATATAATATGACCAATATTAAATAGTTGTTCAGCTATTATAGAATTAGGGGAAGGCATCACACCGTCATCAATCGAAATTACTTTGGTGAAAAGTTCATCATTATTGCTATACTTTAAAAGATCAGATTTGTCATCATTAAATAATTGAAGAGCTTCATCAGTTATTCTCTTTGAAAAATCAAAATATGATTCATTGCCAGTAGCCTGAAAAAGTCTCATAGTAGCTTTTGATAGGTATGCGTAATCTTCAAGCACGCCTTCTTGAAATTGATTTTTCTTATATGTATGAATAAGTTTATTTTTTTTAAAAGAGTTGTCTTTTAGCTCATTAAACATTGATATTGCAATTTCAAGATATTCTTTGTTTTTTAAAGCTTCATAAGCATCTATAAGTCCTATTATTGCTAGTGAATTCCATGAAATAATTATCTTATCATCTATTCTAGGTTTAGTTCTCTTCTCTTTTAATTGGATTATATTTTTTTCCCAGATGTTATTCAAACTAGATAGATCTGTTTTTGAAATATTATTAGATTCTAGCCATTTATCTTCATAATTATATTTATTTGGAAGAAGTAAAAATCTATTATTTTCCCATGGATTAGCTTGATCGATATTGTAATAACTATTAAATAACTTTTGATCAGTATTTTCTGAAATCATTTTTAATTCTTCTAGAGTGTAGGAGTAGTATTTTCCTTCTTCTCCATCTGTGTCAGCATCCATTGCTGCAAAATACAACCCATTTTCTGATGACATTTTGGAATTAAGAAATGATATAGTTTGATCTATAACTTCTTTATAAGATTCATCTCCATATACTTTATAAGCTAAAGAGTAAAGACTGATCATTTGAGCTTGATCATAAAGCATTTTTTCAAAGTGAGGAGTTTTCCATTCGCTATCTATAGTATATCTGTAAAAGCCTCCTTCTATGAAGTCATTTAATCCACTAGACGCAATTATGTCGATAGTATTTTTTACATGTTCTAAAACATTATCATCATTATATATTCTTCCATAATTTAGAAGAAACAGGTATTTAGAAGGTGAAACAAATTTTTGCTGAGCTAAATCTCCTCCGAAACTTAAATCCCATTTTTCTTTCCAAATGTTGATATTGTTTTTAAGAAATTCTGAATTGAACTCAGTAACTTCTTCCTGTTTCTTTATGGTATTTATATCGATAACACCATTTTTTACATTTGATGCAATATCTTTAAGACCACCATAATTATCATTCTTAAGTCTGATTATTCTTTTTAAAATATCATTCCACTGAGAGGTTGTATGGTATGTTCCTGCGTAAATAGGACTTCCATCTGGAAGAGTAATAACATTTAAGGGCCAACCACCCATACCTGTCATCAATTGTGACGCAGTCATATATGCCTGGTCTACATCAGGATTTTCTTCCCTATCAACTTTTATATTGATAAAGTTATCGTTCATTGTTTTTGCTATAGAGTCATTTGTAAATGTCTCCTCCTCCATAACATGGCACCAGTGACAGCTAGAATAACCAATACTAATAACTAGTAATTTATCTAGTTCTTGGGAAACATCAAAAATTGAATTAGACCACCTTTGCCAATTTATTGGATTCTCAGAATGTTGCTTTAAATAAAGGCTAGTTTCTTTATCAAGTTGATTTTTATTTATACTATTTATGTTCACTTCAGAGCTGCATGAATATATAATAGCCAAAAATAATATATAATAATTAACATTGATAAGTTTTGAAATTTTGAAATTCATAATTTTTTTACCTGTAAATATAAAATTCACAATAAATCTTACTTTTTTTTTTAATTATGCAAAAATTTAAAAAAAAGACATGCAAATGGTTCATCAACTCTAAACTAATGTAAATTTACATAAAACATTAAAATTTACAGAGTTACAGATGTAATATCTGATTTGCGAAACCTGCCTTTTTGGTTTTTTAGGCAGGTTTTTTAATTACAATACTTATCTCCTATACTAACGGAATCATATGTTTCCTTATCAACCTTTCCTGTACCATATGGATCAGGAATCCCCGTGTATAAATTATCATTTGAGTTGTAATTTGAACTACCATAGTCACGATTGTTCTCTAATAAGAGATAATATTCTCCATTATTTATTTCTTTTCCTTCTATAGTGTAGCATTTTTCTTTATCGCAAGAAAAAATAAATAATGTGAATAAGATTAGGTATTGGTATTTCATTATTACTCGTAATGTTTCCAAACAAAAGTAGACCCATCATTGTTAACGGCTAGAACATCAAAATTAGCTTTCTCATTAATTGTTTCCATTCCAGGAACATTAGATCCAGCTGGCATACCAGGAACTGTGATACCTTTGATGTCAGGTCTTTCACTTAATAACTTTGTTATAGCATCGTGTGGAACATGTCCTTCAACAAAATATCCCTCAATAAAGCCAGTGTGACATGACTGAAGTGTAATATCTATTCCAGCTTTTACTTTAGCAGAATACATATCGTTTGTCTTTATAGCTTCTATATTTAAACCATTTTCCTCCATATTAGCAGCCCAACCTGAGCAACACCCACATGTAGGAGATTGATATAATACAAGTTTTTCTTTTGTATCTTGGTTACAAGAAAATATAAGAAGTGTTAATGTTAAAATTATTTTTTTCATAATGCAAATATCGTTTTTTTTTATAAATGGAACTAAACCAGGAAACGTTAAAAAAAGCCTATAATTATCTATCTAAAGATGATTGTTTAAATTATCTAATTGTTCATTTTTCTGATGTCATTGATATCACAGAAAGATATAGCGAGAATTACGCTAAGGCTCTAGCTGATCTAATAATTGAACAACAGGTTAGCTTCAAGGCAGCTATAACTATTAAAAAACGATTTACGAATATGATTAGAGACTTATCTAATGATGAGGTATTAGAATTGAAATTGGATGATCTTCAGTCAATAGGGATCTCATATAGAAAAGCTAGCTACATTCAAAATGTATATACCTACTTTCAAGAATCAAAATTTAATTTTATTTCTGCATCAGACAAAGATGTTATATCTGAATTAGTTACTATTAAGGGTATTGGACTTTGGTCTGCACAAATGTTTTTAATTTTTGTTTTAATGAGAATTGATATTTTTTCTCAAGGTGACTTGGCTTTAATGAATAGCCTAAAGATTAATTATAATATTGATATTAAAAATAAAAAAACTGTTGAATCCCTAGTTGAACAATGGTCGCCTTATAAGAGTGTTGCATCTCTACTTTTGTGGAAATCAATTGAGGATAAATATTATTATACATAAAGTATTAATTTAGCATATGGGAAGCTTTAAAAACAGTCTTTTGAATATTTATTACGACTTAATGTCACACCCTTTGTTGTCAATAATTATTAGAATTTTATTTGTTTGTTTTATGCTTATTTTAATAGCTTATTTTCTATTCTATGCTATTATATTTGCTGTAATCTTAATTCCCGTCTACTATATTTGGAAATATATTAATTCAAAATAAATTGGATAAACTCACAATAAAAGATATCGAATTAAATTTATCATCCCTTAGTGGTTGGGTGTTTGATAATAATAAAATAAGTGTAACCTATACGCTAAACTCTTTTATGGAAGTTATGAGTTTTGTTAATTTAATATCAGATAAATCTGAACAAATAAATCACCATCCAAAAATAATTATTGATTTTAAAACTGTTGAATTTAATTTAGTTACTCATAGTATAGGAGGGGTTTCCAAGTTAGATTTTCAGCTTGCTAATTTCATTCACGAAACCTATGATGAACTATTTACGCCCGATTTTTAATAATTTATCATCTTTGTTTATTCTATTGATTATGATTTCGTGTCATGGTCCTGAATCCTTGGACTTAACTAATCTTGAAAACGAGGTTATTACTTTTTATAATGAACCTGCTGAAGAAATTAATTTTCCTTCTATGAATATTATCACTGATAATAATCAGGAAATAGTGGATGACCCAAAAATTAATGCTGAGTTAATAGTTGTTGAAGATGAAATTGAAACTAAATATAATATCGGTATTGAAATTCGTGGAAGTTCTTCACAAAGTTTTCCAAAAAAATCATATGGATTTGAGACAAAAACTTCTGACTATTCTGATGATTTAGATGTTAGTATTGGTGGATTTACTGAGGAAGAGGATTGGATTTTGTATGGTCCATACTCTGATAAATCTTTAATAAGAAATAAACTAACTTTTGATTTATCTAATGCTATTGGTTTTAAAGCAAGTAACACAAAATTCTATAATTTATCTATTAATGGAGATGGAAGAGGTTTATATGTTTTGATGGAGAAAATTAAACGTGATTCTAATAGGGTAGATATATCAAAAAATAATTCTGAATCTGTTGATGCAGGATATATAATAAAAATTGATAAACCAACTGGTGATGGCGAATCATGTAGTACTTGTTATGATAGTTCTTTTTCATTTCGATCGAATTTCGACACTAATGGTAATGAGTCTTCTGATTCTGAAATTTATTTTGTCTATGATTATCCAAAACCTAAAAATATCACAGAAGATCAAAAACAATTCATTTTTTCCATCATAAATGAATTTGAATCAATTTTAGCTTCTGATAATTTTGATGATCCAATTGATGGATTTGAAAAAGTTATTGATGTAGATACATTTATTGATTTTTTTATAATGAATGAAATAACAAAGAATCCAGATGGTTTTAGATTAAGTACTTACATGAATAGAGACAGTGAAGGCAAATTAAAAATGGGACCTATTTGGGATTTCAATTTAGCTTTTGGAAATGTGGATTATTGTGATGGAATGAATCCTGAGGGGTGGATATATAATTTTAATTCAATCTGTCCTTCAGATATTTGGCAAGTTCCATTCTGGTGGAAAAGATTAATGGAAAGTCCTAGTTTTAAAAATAAATTAAAAGACAGATGGTTAGCATTAAGATCAAATATTCTTAGTGATCCATCTATTGATAGTAGGATTGACGCATATTTGGAATATCTTAATACAAATAAAGTTATTGATCAAAATTTTTATAGATGGACCATATTAGGACAGTATGTATGGCCTAACTATTTTGTGGGCTCTACTCATGAGTCGGAGATAAACTTTCTAAAGAATTGGATTGATCAGAGATTAAATTGGATGGATGGTCAAATTAATAATTTTTAAGGCACCCTCTTGCTAACGCTAGCCTCTAAAATTTCAAACCAATCACTTATTTCAATTTCAATTTTTAATGCCTCAATAGATTTCTTTATTCTTTGAGTTTTAGTAGTCCCTATTACCGGGAATATATTTGATGGATGTTTTAACAACCATGCCAAAAGTATTTGGTCATCACTGGATTTATATTTTTTAGCAAACATTTCTATCACCTCCTTAAGTTTAGGATTATCAGATTTATAATATTCTCCAAGTGGGCTATAAGCCATTGGAGTTATTTTATTAGCTTGCATATATTCAAGAGTACCGTCATATAATGGATCTAGATGGGTGATTGAAAAATTAATCTGATTGAATGAGACTTTTAACCCTTTAAACATTTCCATTTGAACGGGAGTAAAATTTGAAACTCCAAAACTTTTAATTTTACCTTTCACTAATAAATTATTAATAGTATCCGAAATTATTTTTATGTCCATTAGAGGACTTGGTCTGTGAAGAAGTAGGCAATCTATATAATCAGTTTTAAGGTATTTTAATGAATTTGAAACTGATTTATTTATGTGTTCTTTTGAGTAATCATAGTGTTTTACTTTAACAGGTAGTTTTTCTGACGGATACATTATGCCACACTTTGATATAAAGAAGACATCCTCTCTTTTAATACCTGTCTTTAGAAAAGCATCTCCAAAACTTTCTTCGGTAGTGTAACCTCCATAAATATCAGCATGGTCAAAGGAGTTTATATTACAATTAAATGAGCTTTTAATTAGATCACTCATCTTTTCTGAAGAGTGATTCACTCCCCATAATCCCCAGTTCATTGTTCCTGAAATAATTCTAGATAAATTCAAGATTGAAAAGGGATTGATGAATGATGAAGTATTATTTTGACAGACTCATTAACTTTTATGTAACCAAATGAATATTCTACTTTGATAATGGTATCATCATTTTCAAAAGTATAATTACCCATGGCTAAACCTTGATTTTGATTAATTATAATATTAGAGTTGTTAAATGTAACCTTAAGCCATTTGGATAGTGCAAAGCCCTCATCTTCTTCACATTTCTTATTGTTTCCTGCAATAAAGTAAGAAGTTGCTGATTCCTTATCATTTCTAAATTGTTCAGCTTTAGCTTTAGTTGGTTTAAATAGAACATCTGCTTGAAAGTTATAGGCATTATCTAAAAAATCACTAACGAATGATTCTAGTGATAATCTGTCATTAGAAATTTTGCCCATTTTAATGATTCCTTCTGCCCATTCTTTTTGAGCTTTGATTATGTCTTCTTTTGTTAACATCGTTTATAAAATTAAAAATTTTACATTACTGTTCGATTGAATCTGCTGAAAAACTTGTTATTTCATTACCGTTTGATGAGTAAGATATTTCTATTGGATTACAACAAACCTCACAATCCTCTATATATGAATCATTATAAATTGATTTATCAATTATCATTGATATTTCTTCCCAGCAGTGTGGGCATTGAAAAAAATGTTCATCAGTCATGAGAAAAAGCTCAATAAGATGCTAAATAACATCATAATTAGAACTAAAATTAAAAAAGGTCTTAAAAATTTCAAAGTATGATTTTAATCATTATTTAAGTTATGACAGATTTATTAAATTAGATGAACTAAACAAAATTAAAATAATTATGAAACAATTTATTACAATTTTATTACTGACTTTAGGTTTTAGCCTTAATGCTCAATACTATTCTATATCATATGTAAATGTTCCTGTAGAAAATCAAGCAGAGTTTGCTAGAATCGAAACTCAATATTGGTCGAAAGTAGCAAAAGAAAACATTGACAATGGAAAACAAGTTGCATGGGGGTTAGTCGCTGCAGTTGGAGGAACTCCGAGTGGGTGGACTCATGCTTTTGTTAACGTGTTTGAAACTGCTGATCAAGCAGCAAATCAATCTATTTGGAACCCTGAAGCTATTTTAGGGATAAGTTCTTCAGAAATCAACACTACTTCACTAACTGATGGTGGATTTAATGTTCAAAACTGGGCTGTTCAAACATCAATTAATGGTGAAAGAACACCTGGTAGTGTTACAGTTTGGAATTTTGCAAGACCAAAAAATTTAGCAGGATTTATAAACGAAAATAAAAATCTTTGGAAAAAACTATTTGAATCAGATTTGGGAGGAAGATTAAGTTGGGGAGTAGGTCTTAAGCTAAATAATAGAAGTAATGATTTATCTACTGTTATGACTTGGGATAGATATCCATCACTAGGTGATGCGCTGGAGGCTTTAAATGTATATGAAGGCCAGCTTCCGAAACAATCAAAAATGGATCAATATGATCCAGAGGGCTGGACAGCTCAGATTATTGTGGCAGATATAATGTGGGTAGATTAATAATTCAATCAATAAGCTTAAAATAAGGCCCTTTTGGGTCTTATTTTGTTTAGTGACAACTCTCGTTATATTTCTTAAGTCTCCAATAGTTATAGGGTAGAGGTGTTACAAAACCAGCTAATAACATAATTGGGATTGCCCAAAATGTTATAATAGCACCCCCAGTTAATACTATATCAGTTAAGTTCATAGCTAATTCCATGGATACCATAGAAATAAAGCTCATCCCTAATGCAGTTTTGATTGCCTTTGCAAAGCTCATCTGTTTAAGTAATATAATTGTTTCAAGGAGTATTGAGGTCAATAGGCCATTAACAATCGCTAGACCCATTATACTTGAAGTTGACCAAGAATGATCTATATTCTGAAAATATAAAATAGTACCAAAATCTCCTATAGAGCAACCTATAAGGCACCACAAAGTGTTTATTCTTGCCTTTTTCCAAGTATGTTTACATTTCCAAGATATAGATGAGTCCATATTTTATATTTTTAAATAAATTTACAATAACTCCTTATGAGAAAAACACTTTTAATCATTTTAATCTTTTTTTTACTAACATCATGTAGTGTTCACACTTTTACGTTTGGAGATGGTCCTAAAGAAGGTTTTACAAAAGTCTTAAAGCAGCATAATTTTATTGGTGGCTTAATTTCAGAAAAAACACCCTCCTTAGAAGATTTAAAAGGAGAGATAAATTATAAATTGATAGTAAAACATTCAATATTAGATAGTGTTTTTACAATCCTATCATTTGGATTATATACGCCAACTACAATTATCTTATTAAAATAGTAAAACACTGTTAGTAAATTACTTATAAGTTAAACTTCAACTAAAGAATTAGATGATATTTTATTTAAATTTGAGAAATTAAAATCAATTTTACCTACAAAAACACCATTAGATCCTACTTGATTTATTATAACATCCTCATTTTTTAAATTTTTAATAATCTCAGGTTTTTTTAATAATGTATGAGTATGACCACCTATAATTAAATCAATATCTGAAGTTAATTTTCCAAGCTTTAAATCACTAATCTTGTCATTTTGATAACTATGTCCTAGATGTGAAATACATATAATTAGATCACATTTTTTTTCTTTTTTAAGTTTCCTTGTCATCTCTGTAGCTATTTCGACAGGATCATAATATTTTGTCTCTTTATAAAGTGAAGAATTAACAAGACCATTTAGTTCAATGCCTAAACCAAATACACCAATTTTAATTCCTTGTCTATTGTAAACCTTGTATTTATTTACAAGCCCTTCAAGATCAGTATTGTCAAAATCGTAATTAGATGAAATAAATTGAAAATCATTATTTAATATATTTTTTTTAAGAGAGCTAAGGCCTGCATCAAATTCATGATTACCAATAGTAGCGGCATTATAGCCCATTTTTTTCATCAAATTAAGTTCTAACTCACCTTTAAAGAAATTGAAGTATGGTGTACCTTGAAAAATATCACCTGCATCAAAAATTAATGTATTTGGATTGATTTTCATTAAACCCTTAAAAATATTTGCTCTCCTTGCAAATCCTCCTCTGTCAGGGTATTTATTATGATTAAAAGGAAATGGCTCTATCTGACTATGAACATCATTAGTATGAAGAATAGTCAATTTAACATCTTTATTCAACAGGTTACATGAATTTAAACCCACTACTGATAGTGATGCTAAACTAGAATTATAAATAAATTTTCTTCTATTCATTTTTTAAAAATCTATCATCAACTTTTGATGTTAACTTCAAATTCGTCTTTGTATAATCAATAAAAGCATCTCTTAGTGAATAACCTAGTCTATAGACTTGACTGTTCTTGCTCAAAAAAAACATATTATCTCCTCCATTTAACAAATAATCATTTGTTGCTAGATAATATTTTTTAGAAGAATCAATTATTCTATTTTGAATTAAACTTTCGTTATCTCTAATATATATTCCTGAAACTGGATGAGGATTTATCTCATTCTTTAAAAATGAAATTATTTCTTCAACAGTTTCTCCTGATATCTCTATTATTACAATTTCATTTTCAAATGGAAGTATTTTATATATATCGGTAAGTTTTATATCTCCTTTTAAAAGAGATGATCTAATACCACCATGATTTTGTAGAACGAAATCAATTTGTTTATTTTGTTGTTCTGTAAAAACCGAATCTGATTGAATAAAGATAATATCAGCAACAAGATTACCTAAAGAAGAATTGAAATTTATATTAGTGAAATCTGATTTAGTATAGAGTTCATCTGAATAACCGATTACATCATCTAGTTTATTATCTATTGAATCTTTATAGGTCTGAATATGATTATAGATACTAACTTCATCTGGGCCAATGACTTCAATTCTTGAAAACGAAGTATTATCAACTACTATACTATTGCAGCTGATTAGATATAAGCCAAGGTTAATAAATAAGAATATTTTAAAAACTTTATTCAAAAAAATTAATTATCATCAATTTTTACTTCAATTTTTACTTTATTTTCAGAATCATTTGAAGTCCAAACTGTATCTATCATAATACTCTTTATTTGAATATTATTGGGTATATGTTTATGAATTTTGTTTAACTTTTTTGGTACCCCATCAGCAAACTCTAATATAATATTATCTTCATCTGACATTTTCATTCCTTTTTCTTTATGATGCGTCATCATAATTGTTTTATAATTTGAGTTATTGATTGCTTGTGTTAAATTCTTTGCAGACTCCTTGTCTAATTCAACATTAACCGATAGTGTTTCTGGAAATTTTACAGACACACAAGAAACAGTGAGTAAACAAAAGCTTAATATTAATAGATTTTTCATTTTTATATATATTTTTCAAATGTAATCAATTTTAAGGTAGTTTGTAATACATAGTACTGGTTTTATTCTCTAATCATCACATTTTTCATGAACCTTAGATATAAAGGGTTTAATATGAACATGCTCATTTGGAATTAGATAACTTGCAATTATTTCAATAATACTTGCTATAAAGGCAATAGATGCAGTAATATATGCTTCTTCATATACAGCACTTACAAATTCTATAAAATGAAACAATGAATGGATTCGTAATCCAAACCTTATAATTTTAATAAGATTTTTTCTCATAATAAGTTAACTTTAGTGATTAGAAATGAAATTATTTGTAAAGTTTATAAAAAAAATATTTTTTTATTTTATTCTATTTAGTGGATTAGTTTTGTCATCGATGATCTTTGATAACTATATAGATACATCAGATGATAGAGGGTATCTAATAGCAATTGGAATTTGTAGTTTAACTTTTTTTGTTTTAGAATACTTATTGCCTAAAATTAAAAATTAAGGTTGTTTAGATAGCAAAATTAATATTCCTGCTATCATTATTACAAATACTATAAACCCGATAAAGAAAATTAAAGATTCCATAATCAAAAGTTACAAATAATTAATTAAAAATAAATAGATTTATTATTAGATTCTATGTTATTATGAATGAAACAGAGTTTTTTCGAATCATCTTTACAGTAATTTTTATTGTATTAGCTCTAAAATTTCTTTTGAAGAAAAGAAGATGACTTTTACTTAGTTCACAGTAGTTTTTATATAATTTGTAAATTAGTTTATCTAAACAAAATTAAAATAATTATGAAAACAAAAATTTTTATGTTAGTGGCTTTATTTGCTACTAGTTTAAGTTTCTCTCAAAGAAACCCAAACAATGATTATCTAACTTCCTTCACTTATAAAGCTAAAGATGGAATGACCTCTAAGTTTGAAAAAGCTGCTGGAAAAAAAACAAGTATGTTCAATTCTGAAGAAGGGAACATTATTTGGACTTATAAAGTTGTAACTGGAGAAAATAATGGTGTATATGAAAGGTATCTAATCGGTCAAACATCTGACAGTTATAACCAAGATAGATCTAAAGAGCTTCAGTATTGGGAAGATAATGTATTACCATACGGAGATGCAGTTGGTGGCCAACAAAGATGGATGGTTGAGAAATGGGCTAGTGTAGGAGATGATGGTCCTCCAAAAAAATATCTTCAAAAGACAACTCTAGTTACCAAAGCTGGTCAAGATGAGCACGTTTCTAGATGGATATATAGAACTGGACAAGTTATTGAAAAAAGAGCTCCTAATTATTTAAGAAGAGTTTTTACTCTTGTGTCTGGTGGTAATCCTAATATAATTGTTATTTACAATGCTTTCGATGAGTATGGTGTCTGGGGAAATAGTGATAACACTTTTGAGGAAGATTACAATGAAATGTTTGGATGGAAACAACATGGTGTAGATCGAGATTTAATGTATTCTTCATTACTTGAATGGGGTCAATATACAGAGACTCTTGAGAGAGTTGACGCAATGATGCCTAATTAATATTATAATGTAAAAATAAGAAAAGGCTCCTTTATGGAGCCTTTTCTTATTGTAGTAAAGAAAGAGCTCAGATGAGCTCTTTCACCAAACAAAATAATTAAACAAATTATTCTGGAAGCACTACACTGTCAATTGCATGTATGACACCATTTGAAGTATCAACATCAGCAATTACAACTTTAGCCTTATTACCTTTAGCATCGATTACATAAACGCTGCCTTCCCATAATTTGAGAGTTAGTTCGTTTCCTTGTAAAGTTTCAACAGTAAACTGTCCATCATTGTCTTGAATAGCTTTTACGACATCACCTGCCATAAATTTGCCAGCCACGACATGATACTTAAGAATAGATTGTAAAGTTTCTTTGTTTTCAGGTTTTAATAAACTTCCTAAAGTTCCTTCAGGTAATTTATTGAATCCATCATTAGTTGGGGCAAAAACTGTAAATGGTCCTTCAGAAGAAAGAGCATCTACTAGATCGCCTGCTTGTACAGCAGCTACTAAAGTTGAAAAGTTATCGTTAGAAACAGCTGTTTCAACAATATTCTTTTCACTTACGTTAGCAGATAGTACAAGACTTAAAATCGAATATTTAAGAAAATTAATTAACATGATTTACATTATTTAAATGAGCTGCAAAAATTCTTTTTTAAATTCAATTACAAAAAAATGTAAATCCCTTTAACTTTTATTTAATAAATGTTTTAACATAATTTTAAAATATCATAACTTGATATTAAGATGTACAACAGCTCAAAAATCTTATTATTATTCATCTTCTTAACTATTTCATGTAGTAAAGACACACCTAGTAATTCAGATCCAATTTTAGATATAGAATTTGATGAATTGGGAAGTGACGGACCTTATTTGTATGGAGAAACTTATTACGGCAGAAAGAGCTATGTCACTTATTATCCTGGAAATATTCCAATTATATTAAGTATCCCCCATGGCGGAGACATATCTCCATCTGAAATTTCAAATAGAACTTATGGAGTATCTGTCACAGACTCAAATACCATAGAGCTAGGGATAGCTATTAGAAATTATTTTTTTTCAAATTACAATGTGAGACCTTACGTAGTTATTAATAATTTAAAGAGAACTAAACTTGATGCAAACAGAGATATAGTAGAGGCTGCCCAGGGAAATATGTATGCAGAAAGAGCATTCGATGAATTTCATTATTATATTAATTCTGCTAGAGAGGAAATCACTACTAATTTTAACACTGGTTTTTTATTTGACATACATGGCCATGGGGTAAACCCTGATGGATTCTATGATATGCGAACATGGATAGGATATCTATTGAGTGGAGATGATTTAGATAATTCAGACAATTATATCGATCAAAACATATCAATTGATAATACTAGTATATATAGTTTAGTCAATACTTCAAATAAAACTTTGTCAAATTTACTTAGAGGCCCTAATAGTTTAGGAACATTATTTGAAGATGCACTTTATACTGCTTTGCCTAGCTCAAATAGTCCTTCTCCTGAAGGTATGAGATATTTTAGTGGAGGATACAATACATTTTTATATGGAACAAATCGAAACTTTGATTTTAATGCTATTCAATTAGAATTTCCTTTTCCTGACTTGAGAGACACTTCTCAATCGCGAGGTACATTTTCATCTTCATTTGTTCAGATAATTCAAAAGTATATTCAGACACATACTGGTATAGACGTCTTGTTAATTGATTAATTTTTAACATAATCTTAAATTTATTTAATCGAATTATTCAATATCATTGTATCATGATACGAATAGCTGTTGTTTTAGTTTCAATTATAATTGTTTCTTGTTCAAAATCAGATAATGATACATCAAGTTATAGTTCTATCTCAAATCAAACAATTTCCAATACCAGCAGTTCATCTTCTAGTACTTCGAATGACCCTATTGCTCTAACTGAATTGCCCTCTGGTACTTTTGTCTTTTCTGTTACAGCTCCTAACTCATCAAATTTTAGAGTTTCAGTAACTGATAGCAATGAAACTCAATTTGGTTTTGATCCAACCTTAAAAGTCAATGCTGGTGACGATATTGTATTTAATGTAAATTCAACAGGTCATCCTTTCTTTTTAAAAACTTCAGCAGGAATTGGCTCAGATAATCAAATTTCTGATGTCACTAATAATGGCTCTGAAAATGGTACAATATCTTGGACTGTCCCCCCTGGAAGTTCTGGCACCACTTACTACTATGTTTGCTCTATCCACAACTCTATGTTCGGTTCAATTATTGTTCTTTAATTATTAATATTTAAAGATTTATTTAGTTATTTGCATAAATGATTGATTTTAAAGAGGTTTTTACTGCAAGTATGGTGCTTTTTGCTGTTATTGATATAATTGGAGCCACTCCCATAGTTATATCTCTTAGAGAAAAGATTGGTAAAATTGAATCTGAGAAAGCTACACTTGTAGCTATGGTCATAATGATTGGTTTTCTTTTTTTAGGTGAGGAAATACTAAACCTAATAGGAATTGATATTAATTCCTTTGCTGTTGCTGGAGCAATAGTTATTTTTTTTATTGCACTAGAAATGGTTTTAGGGGTTACAATTTTTCAAGGAGAAGAACCCGAAACTGCATCAATAGTTCCAATAGCATTTCCAATAATTGCCGGTGCTGGTACTCTTACAACACTTTTATCTCTTAGAGCTGAATATGATCTAATAAATGTAATTTTAGCTATTATGATCAATTCGTTATTTGTATACATAATTCTTAAATCTTCAAATAAAATTGAAAGACTTCTTGGGAAAAATGGAATTGGAATTATAAGAAGAGTATTTGGAATAATTCTTTTATCAATCTCAGTTAAGCTTTTCTCAACCAATCTCAGCTTAATAGTATAGTGTATAATGAAATACATTAAACTCTTAACTATATATTTCATGTCTCTTGGATACTCTTATGCAGGATTTAGACATTTTGTCGATCCAGATTTTTTCCTTGCTATAATGCCAAATTACCTCTCTTTTCATCTTGAAATAGTGTATCTGTCTGGAGTAGCTGAGATCATATTCGGTATCTTACTTTTATTTAAGAAAACTAGGACGTTTGCCTCATATGGGTTGATTTTTCTTCTTATATGCGTTTTTCCTGCAAACATTCACTTAGTTCAAAGTGAGCTCTCTCAATCAATTTTAAATGCTACTAAAAATCAGACTATCATAAGGCTGCCATTTCAAGGACTTTTTATTTTACTAGCATATTGGCATTCTAAAAATAATTAAATTAGAGAATGAAAAGCTTTTTTGAGTGGCATGAAAAGATGATTTGGAAACTTTCAAAGGATTTTAATCTCAGTAAATATCAGGTTCTAATTCTAACTTGGCTTGAAGGAATTCTAATAGGTGTTTTACTCTGTAAGTTTGTGTTTTAGATATTTATTTCACCCTCAAAAACTAATTTTGCAGGACCAGTTATACTTATGTTTGTGTATAGTCTGTCTTTAGAAATAAATTCAATTTTAAGATCTCCACCCTTACATATCATAGTTATATTATTGCTATTTGACTTGCCCAGATAATTCATGCAAATTGCAGAAGCAGTAGATCCTGTTCCGCATGCAAGAGTCTCATTTTCCACTCCTCTTTCGTATGTCCTTATTTTAAATTTTTCATCAGACACTTTTTCTATAAAGTTAACATTGACTCCT
>CABXRG010000002.1 GCA_902514615.1 uncultured Bacteroidota bacterium
GATGGTGATAACACTCCTGTAGTTCTTGGATCTGCTCTTGGTGCTTTAAATGGTGAGCAAAAATGGGTTGATAGTGTACTTAAGCTTATGGAAGGTGTAGATAGTTATATTGAGCTTCCAAAAAGAGAAGTAGATAAAGATTTTCTTATGCCTGTTGAAGATGTATTTTCAATAACTGGTAGAGGTACTGTTGCAACTGGTAGAATTGAAACTGGTATCGCAAACACAGGTGATGAAGTAGATATTATTGGGATGGGTGCTGAAAAGCTAAAATCTACAATAACAGGTATTGAGATGTTTAGAAAAATCCTTGATAAAGGTGAAGCTGGTGATAACGCTGGTATCCTTTTAAGAGGTATTGAGAAAACTGATATTTCAAGAGGTATGGTTATTTGTAAGCCAGGCTCTGTAACTCCTCACTCTAAGTTTAAGGCTGAGGTTTATATCTTGAAAAAAGAAGAAGGTGGTCGTCATACTCCATTCCACAACAATTATCGCCCTCAGTTCTATGTTAGAACTACAGATGTTACAGGTAATATTGTGCTTCCAAGTGGTGTTGAGATGGTGATGCCGGGTGATAACTTAACTATTGATGTTGAGTTAATATCACCTATTGCTCTAAATGTTGGTTTAAGATTTGCAATCCGTGAAGGTGGTAGAACCGTTGGTGCAGGTCAGGTAACTGAACTTTTAGACTAGTAAAACAAAGTTTAATTAACTCTAAGGGTGTCTTGCTTTTGCTTGATACCTTTTGTGTAAAATATAAACGGGTTTAGCTCAGTTGGTAGAGCACTGGTCTCCAAAACCAGGTGTCGGGAGTTCGAGTCTCTCAACCCGTGCACAAATAGATATGATGTCGATTATAAACTTTATAAAGGAATCTGTAACAGAACTGAGGGATAACGTCAAATGGACACCCCGTTCAGAATTGTTAAACCTATCTGCTTTGGTGATAGTTTTCTCAGTGATTTTCTCATTGGTTATATGGGGCGCTGATTCAATTCTCTCTAGAGTAGTAAAATTTTATTTCAATTTAATAGGATAGATGGTGGAAGTCGCAGAAAAAAAATGGTATGTAATTCGAGTAGTGACTGGTCAAGAAGTCAAAATTAAAGACTACATAATGTATGAAGTTTCCAGGGTTTCTCTCGATAAACAAATTGAAGAAATGCTTGTTCCAACCGAAAAAGTTATTCAAATAAGAAAAGGGAAAAAGATTTCTAAAGAGAAAACATATTTTCCTGGTTACATAATGATGAAGGCTGATATATCTGGAGAAATTTTACACGTTATAAAATCTGTCTCAAATGTATTAGGATTTCTTGGCGAAACAAAAGGTGGTGAACCAATTCCATTAAGACAGGCTGAAGTAAATAGAATGCTAGGTAAGGTAGATGAATTAGCTATCTCAGGTGAGCAAATTAATATTCCATTCAATATTGGCGAAAATGTAAAAGTTATAGATGGTCCATTTAATGGATTTACAGGATCAATTGATAACGTTAACGAAGAAAAAAGAAAACTTGAAGTAATGGTTAAAATTTTTGGAAGAAAAACTCCATTAGAACTTAGTTACATGCAAGTCGAAAAAATATAATTATGGCAAAGGCAATAGATAAAGTATTAAAATTACAAATTAGAGGAGGAGCTGCTAATCCTTCTCCCCCTGTTGGTCCAGCTCTTGGTGCTGCAGGTGTAAACATAATGGAATTTTGTAAGCAGTTTAATTCAAGAAGCCAGGATAAACCTGGAAAAATTCTTCCAGTTGTTGTAAGTGTTTTTAAAGATAAAAGCTTTGACTTTATTATTAAAACACCTCCTGCAGCTGTTCAACTTCTGGAAGCAACTAAGAAGAAAAAAGGTTCGGGAGAACCTAATAGAGAAAAAGTAGCAACTGTTTCTTGGGATCAAGTTAAAAAAATTGCAGAAGATAAAATGGTAGATCTTAATGCTTTTACTGTTGAATCAGCGATGAAAATGGTAGCAGGTACAGCAAGATCAATGGGAATAAAAGTAAATGGAGGAACTCCACCAGCTAAATAATTATGGGAAAACTAACAAAAAATAGAAAAATTTCAATTGAGAAGGTAGACTCAGATAAGTCTTACACACTAGAAGAAGCTTCATCTCTTGTTAAAGAAATTACTACAACAAAATTTGACTCTTCTGTTGATTTAGCTGTTAGATTAGGAGTAGATCCTAAAAAAGCTAACGAAATGGTAAGAGGAGTGGTTTCTCTTCCTCACGGAACAGGAAAATCTTTAAAGTTATTGGCCTTGGTAACCCCAGATAAAGAAGAAGAAGCAAAAAAAGCTGGAGCTGATATTGTAGGTCTTGATGAATATATTGAAAAAATTAAAAAAGGATGGGTTGATGTTGACGTTATTGTTACTATGCCAAGTGTGATGGGTAAATTAGGCCCTCTTGGTAAAGTTTTAGGGCCAAGAGGTTTAATGCCAAATCCAAAAACTGGAACAGTTACAATGGACATAGCAAAAGCTGTTACTGATATTAAAGCTGGAAAAATTGATTTTAAAGTAGATAAAACAGGAATTATCCATGCTTCAGTAGGTAAAGTTTCTTTTACTGCTGATAAAATTATGGATAATGCAAATGAACTTATTAAGACAATTGTAAAGCTTAAACCATCAGGTGCAAAAGGAATATATATTAAAAGTATTTCAATGTCTAGTACTATGAGTCCAGGCATTGCAATTGAATCAAAATTTGAATAATACTCAACATGAATAAAGAAGAAAAAGTTATAGCTGTAGAAGAGTTGAAAGGTCAACTTGCAAATTATAAGTCAATTTATTTGACTGATATTGCAGGTCTTGATGCTGTTCAAACAAGTAAACTTAGAAGAGAATGTTTTAACTCTAACGTAAAGCTTTCAGTTGTAAAGAACACATTTCTTGAAAGAGCAATGTCTGAATCAGAAAATGATTTTGGTGAACTTAAAGATTTATTAAAGGGAAATACTACCATAATGTTATCAGAAATTGGTAATAGTCCTGCTAAGGTCATTAAAAAGTTCAGAAAAGATGGTGATAAGCCAATTTTAAAAGGAGCTTTTGTTGATGAGGCAATTTATATAGGTGATGAGAATATTGAAGCTTTATTCAACTTAAAATCTAAGGAAGAAGTTATTGGTGAGATTATTACTCTTCTTCAATCACCTGCTAAAAATGTTATTTCTGCACTTAAATCTAGTAGTGGAAAAATAGCTGGCTTAGTTAAGACATTAAGTGAAAAACCTGCAGAAGAAGTTAAGGCAGAGGAGCCAGTTGCAGAAGAAGTTAAGGCAGAAGAGCCAGTTGCAGAAGAAGTTAAGGCAGAAGAAACAGATAAAGCAGAGGAGCAAACCTCTGAGGATGATTCTAAAGATGATTCTGAATAAAAAGTTAAATGAATAACAATAATAATAATAATTAATAATTAAAAACTCTAATAATGGCAGATCTAAAAAAAGTCGCAGAACAGCTAGTTGGTTTAACAGTTAAAGAAGTTAACGAACTTGCTGATATTCTTAAAGATGAATATGGTATCGAACCTGCAGCAGCAGCAGCAGTAGCGGTAGCAGCGGGTCCTGGTGCTGGTGGAGAAGACGCAGCTGAAGCAAAATCAGAATTTGATGTTGTTTTAAAATCAGCTGGTGGTTCAAAACTAGCAGTGGTTAAATTGGTTAAGGAGTTAACAGGATTAGGGCTTAAAGAAGCTAAAGATCTTGTTGACAATGCTCCAAGTCCAATTAAAGAAGCAGTATCAAAAGACGATGCTGAGGGACTAAAGAAATCACTTGAAGAAGCTGGAGCTGAGGTTGAACTTAAGTAAGTTTAAATAACTTCGTTTTTTAGGCTTTTAGAATAATATCTAAAGGCCTATGCTTGTTTGAATTAAACTCTAAAATATGACTAATAACAAATTGAGAACAAATTTTTCTAATACTAAAACTGCAAATATTGAAACTGATTTTTTAGATATTCAAATAAAATCATTTCAGGATTTCTTTCAACTCGAAACAAAGTCTGATGAGAGAGTGGAGGAAGGTTTATTCAACACTTTTAAAGAAAACTTTCCTATCACTGATGCTAGGAATCAGTTTGTTTTAGAGTTTTTAGACTATTTCGTTGATCCACCTAGATATTCAATGCAAGAGTGTATTCAAAGGGGTTTAAGTTATTCAGTACCGCTGAAAGCAAGACTTAAACTTTACTGTACTGATGCAGAACATGAAGATTTTGAAACTATAGTTCAAGACGTTTTTTTAGGATCTATACCTTATATGACTCCAAGTGGTACATTTATTATTAATGGAGCAGAAAGAGTTGTTGTATCTCAACTTCACAGATCACCTGGTGTCTTTTTTGGTCAATCATTTCATGCCAATGGAACTAAGCTTTACTCTGCAAGAGTAATTCCTTTCAAGGGGTCATGGATTGAATTTGCAACTGACATCAATAATGTGATGTACGCATACATTGATAGAAAGAAAAAACTACCTGTTACAACATTGTTTAGAGCAATTGGTTACCAAGGAGACAAAGAAATACTTGAAATTTTTGACTTAGCTGAAGAAATTAAAGTTACCAAGGCTGGATTAAAGAAAGCACTTAATAGAAAGCTTGCTGCTAGAGTATTAAGAACTTGGCATGAAGACTTTGTAGATGAAGATACTGGAGAGGTTATTTCAATCGAAAGAAATGAAATAATTATTGACAGAGATACTGTGATTGAAAAAGATCATATTGAACAGATTCTTGATGCTGATGTTAAGACAGTTTTAATTCACAAAGAAGATGCGCAAAACTCAGACTATGCAATTATATATAACACACTTCAAAAAGATCAAACTAATACTGAAAAAGAGGCTGTAGAATATATATACAGGCAATTAAGAAATGCTGAACCGCCAGATGAAGAAACGGCAAGAGGTATCATAGATAAATTATTCTTCTCTGATCAAAGATATAACCTTGGAGAAGTTGGTAGATATAGAATGAATAAGAAGTTAAACCTCGATGTTGATATGGAGGAAAGAACTTTAACTAGACTAGATATTACTACCATCATTAAATATCTTATTGAATTAATAAACTCAAAAGCAGAGATTGACGATATTGATCACTTATCTAATAGAAGGGTAAGGACTGTAGGTGAACAATTATCTTCTCAATTTGGTGTTGGTCTTGCAAGAATGGCAAGAACCATAAGAGAAAGAATGAATGTTCGGGATAATGAAGTATTTACTCCAATAGACTTGATTAATGCTAAAACTTTGTCTTCTGTGATTAATACATTCTTTGGAACAAATCAACTTTCTCAGTTTATGGATCAAACTAATCCACTAGCTGAGATAACTCATAAAAGACGTCTATCAGCTCTAGGTCCAGGTGGTTTATCCAGAGAAAGAGCAGGATTTGAGGTAAGAGATGTTCATTATACTCATTACGGAAGACTTTGTCCAATTGAAACTCCAGAGGGTCCAAATATTGGTTTGATTTCTTCACTTTCTGTATATGCTAGAGTTAATAATCTTGGTTTTATTGAAACACCTTACAGGCAAGTAAAAAATGGTAAGATTGATTTAAAAAATATTACATATTTATCTGCAGAGGAAGAAGAGAATAATCTAATAGCTCAGGCTAATATTGATTATGATAATACTGGTAAAATTAAAGCTGAAAAGGTGATTGCTAGAGATCAAGCTGATTTCCCAGTTGTTACGCCTGATAACATAAATTATACAGATGTAGCTCCTAATCAAATTGCATCTATTTCAGCATCTTTAATTCCTTTCCTTGAACATGATGATGCTAACCGTGCCCTAATGGGATCAAACATGATGCGCCAAGCCGTACCTCTTTTAAAACCTGAATCTCCTATTGTTGGGACTGGTTTAGAGAAATCTGTTGCATCTGACTCAAGAGTATTAATTAATGCTGAAAGAGACGGGGTAGTAGATTATGTAGATGCAAATAAGATTATTATTAAATATAAATTATCAAGTGAAGAAAAACTATTAAGCTTTGATGATGATACTAAAGTATATGATCTTATTAAATTTCAAAAGACTAATCAAGGCTCATGTATTAACTTGAAGCCAATTGTTAATAAGGGTGATCAAGTTTCAAAAGGACAGGTTCTTTGCGAAGGTTATGCAACTCAAAAAGGTGAACTAGCATTAGGTAGAAACCTTAAAGTAGCATTTATGCCATGGAAGGGATATAATTTTGAAGATGCAATAGTAATTTCTGAGAAAGTTGTTCGTGAGGACATATTTACTTCTATTCACATAGATGAATATTCTCTTGATGTAAGAGACACCAAACTTGGAACCGAAGAGCTTACTGATGATATTCCAAATGTTAGTGAAGAAGCTACTAAAGAACTAGATGAAAACGGAATGATTAGAGTAGGAGCTGATGTAACAGCAGGTGATATTCTTATTGGTAAAATAACACCAAAAGGAGAATCTGATCCTACACCTGAAGAGAAATTACTAAGAGCAATATTTGGAGATAAAGCAGGAGATGTTAAAGATGCTTCACTTAAAGCACCTCCGTCTCTTAATGGTATAGTAATAGATAAGAAATTATTTGTCAGATCGCTAAAAGACAAGAGAACTAGAACCCAAGATAAAGTTGACTTAGAATTACTTTCAACTAAGTATGAAAAAATTCTTGAAGATCATAGGTTAAAGCTTATTGAAAAACTTTCATCTGTTGTAAACGGAAAAACTTGTCAAGGAGTCTTTAATGATTTAGGTGATGAGGTTTTGGTTAAAGGGAAGAAGTTTTCTAATAAAATGTTGACTAATGTAGAGGACTACACTCATCTTACCAAGGGAGTATGGACTACATCTGATGATGTAAATGCACTTGTATCAACTCTACTTCATAACTATAGAATTCAAGAAAATGATATTCAAGGTTCATTAAGAAGAGAAAAGTTCACAATTAGTGTTGGTGATGAACTTCCTCCTGGTATAAAAAAACTTGCTAAAGTTTACATAGCTAAGAAGAGAAAACTTAAAGTTGGAGATAAAATGGCTGGTAGACATGGTAACAAGGGTATTGTTGCTAGAATTGTAAGACAAGAAGACATGCCATTCTTAGAAGATGGAACTCCAGTTGATATTGTGTTGAACCCTTTAGGTGTTCCTTCTAGGATGAATATTGGTCAAATTTACGAAACTGTATTAGGTTGGGCAGGAAAAGAACTTGGAAGAAAATTCTCTACACCAATTTTTGATGGAGCTACATTAGATGAAATTAATGAGCTTACTGATGAAGCGGGTGTTCCTAGATTTGGACATACATATCTTTATGATGGAGGGACTGGTGAAAAATTTGACCAGGCAGCTACAGTTGGTATAATATATATGTTAAAACTAGGTCACATGGTTGATGATAAAATGCACTCAAGATCTATTGGGCCTTACAGTTTAATAACTCAACAACCACTTGGTGGTAAAGCACAATTTGGTGGTCAAAGATTTGGTGAGATGGAAGTTTGGGCTCTGGAAGCATATGGTGCTTCAAGTGCGCTACAAGAAATCTTAACTATTAAGTCTGATGATGTAATCGGTAGGGCTAAAGCTTATGAGTCTATTGTTAAAGGTGAAAACCTCCCTGAAGCTGGTCTTCCGGAGTCATTCAATGTATTAATGCATGAATTAAAAGGTCTTGGTTTAGACATTCGATTAGAAGAAAAATAAATTACAAATAAAAAATGGCAAAAAATAACGATTTATTGACGCAAAAGAGATTTAATACCATTTCAATTGGTCTTTCATCTCCTGAAGTAATTCTTGGTAACTCAAGAGGAGAAGTTCTCAAGCCAGAAACTATAAATTATAGAACTCACAAACCTGAAAGAGATGGACTCTTTTGTGAAAGAATTTTTGGTCCTGTTAAGGATTATGAATGTGCATGTGGAAAATATAAGAGAATCAGATATAAAGGAATTGTTTGTGATCGATGTGGAGTTGAAGTAACTGAAAAAAAAGTTAGAAGAGATAGAGTTGGTCATATTAACTTAGTTGTTCCAGTTGCACACATATGGTATTTTAAGTCTCTGCCTAATAAAATTGGATACCTTTTAGGATTACCTTCTAAAAAGCTTGATATGATAATATATTATGAAAGATATGTTGTTATTCAGCCTGGGGAAGCTAAAAATACTGAAGGAGAACCTGTCAATAAAATGGACTTTCTTACTGAGGAAGAATACATCTCTATAATGGAAACTCTCCCTGCTGATAATCAATTTTTAGATGATTCTGATGACAGAAAATTTATTGCTAAAATGGGTGCTGAATGTTTGATAGAGCTTCTTTCAAGAATTGATCTTGAAGAGCTTTCTTATGAATTAAGACATAAAGCAAATACTGAAACTTCTAAACAAAGAAAAACAGAAGCTCTTAAAAGACTTCAAGTTGTAGAATCTTTTAAAGAGGGAAATGAAAGAAAAGAAAACCTTCCAGAATGGATGGTAGTTAAGGTTATTCCTGTTATACCTCCAGAGTTAAGACCTCTTGTGCCTCTTGATGGAGGTAGATTTGCTACCTCTGATCTTAATGACTTATATAGAAGGGTAATTATAAGAAATAATCGACTAAAAAGACTTGTCGAGATCAAAGCACCTGAAGTTATTTTAAGAAATGAAAAAAGAATGCTTCAGGAATCTGTTGACTCATTATTTGATAATACAAGAAAATCATCAGCTGTTAAAACAGAATCTAATAGACCTCTGAAATCATTATCAGACTCTCTTAAAGGGAAGCAAGGACGTTTTAGACAGAATCTTCTTGGAAAAAGAGTAGATTATTCAGCAAGATCTGTTATTGTAGTTGGTCCTGAATTAAAGTTGTATGAGTGTGGTTTACCTAAAGATATGGCTGCAGAGTTATATAAACCTTTTATAATTAGAAAACTTATTGAAAGAGGTATTGTAAAAACTGTTAAATCTGCTAAAAAAATTATAGACAGAAGAGAACCTGTCGTTTGGGATATTTTAGAGAATGTTTTGAAAGGTCACCCTGTTATGTTAAACAGAGCTCCAACTCTTCACAGACTAGGTATTCAGGCATTTCAGCCAAAACTTATTGAAGGAAAAGCTATTCAGCTTCACCCATTAACATGTACTGCTTTTAATGCTGACTTTGATGGTGATCAAATGGCAGTTCACCTTCCATTAGGACCAGAGGCAATTCTTGAAGCTCAATTATTAATGTTAGGATCTCATAATATTTTGAATCCAGCAAATGGATCACCTATCACCGTTCCATCTCAAGATATGGTTCTAGGTCTCTATTATATGACTAAATCAAGAAAATCTTCTGAATCTATTAAATTAAAAGGTGAAGGATTGACTTTCTATTCTCCAGAAGAGGTTAATATGGCCTATAATGAGAAAATAGTCGATCTAAATGCTATAATTAAGTGTAGAATAAAAACACCTGAATCTGATGATTCCTATGAGTTAATTGAAACTACTCCAGGTAGAGTCTTTTTTAATGAAGTTGTTCCAGAAAAGGCAGGCTTTTTTAATGAAGTTCTAACTAAGAAAAACTTAAGAGAAATTATAGGTCAAATACTTCATGTAACTAGCGTACCCGAAACTGCAGAATTCCTTGATGAAATTAAAGATCTTGGTTATTCTTTTGCATTTAGAGGCGGTCTTTCTTTTAGTTTAGGTGATATTATCATTCCTGAACAGAAGCAGCATCTTATAAATGATGCTAACAATCAAGTTGACGGTATTATAGGAAACTATAATATGGGTCTAATCACGAATAACGAAAGATATAATCAGGTAATTGATGTTTGGACTTCAGCCAATGCTACTTTAACTGAGCTAGCTATGAAGCAAATTAGCGAAGATCAACAAGGATTTAACTCTGTCTATATGATGCTTGATTCTGGAGCTAGAGGTTCTAAAGAACAGATAAGACAGTTAACTGGAATGAGAGGACTTATGGCTAAACCTAAAAAGTCAAATATTGGTGGAGGAGAAATTATTGAAAATCCTATTTTATCAAACTTTAAAGAAGGATTATCAATTTTAGAATACTTTATTTCAACTCACGGTGCAAGAAAAGGATTAGCTGATACAGCTTTAAAAACAGCCGATGCGGGTTATTTAACTAGAAGGCTTGTTGATGTTTCACAAGATGTAATTGTTAATGAATTTGATTGTGGTACACTTAGAGGAATAGAGGTTAATCCACTCAAAAAGAATGAAGAAATTGTTGAAACCTTAGGTGAAAGAATTCTAGGTAGAGTTTCTCTTAATGATATTGTTAATCCTTCCTCTAATGAGATTATTATTGAGGGTGGTAAACTAATTGATGAAAATACTGTTTCAAAAATACAGGATACTCTAATCACTTCAGTTGATGTAAGATCTGCTTTAACATGTGAAACAAAAAGAGGAATTTGTGCTAGTTGTTATGGTAGAAATCTAGCAACTGGAAAACCAGTTCAAATTGGTGAAGCGGTTGGTGTTGTAGCCGCTCAATCAATAGGTGAGCCTGGAACTCAGTTAACACTTAGAACATTCCATGTTGGTGGTGTTGCAGGTAATATTTCAGAAGAAAATTCATTAATAAGTAGATTTGATGGAATTGCTGAAATTGATGACCTAAAAATTGTTAAATCTAAAGATAACGAGGGTAATTCTTCAAACATAGTTATTTCAAGAACTTCTGAGATTAAGATTTTAGATTCCAAAACTAAGAATGTTTTAAGTACTAAAAACATTCCTTACGGGTCATATCTAAATATTAAAAATGGTCAGAAACTATCTAAAGGTGATACAATTTGTCAATGGGATCCGTTTAATGGTGTAATTGTTTCAGAATTTTCAGGTAAAATTGTTTATGAAAATATTGAAGTTGGTAAAACATTTCAGGTTGAAATTGATGAGCAAACTGGATTTAAAGAAAAGGTTATTACGGATTCAAGAGATAAAAAACTTATACCGACACTTCTTATTCAAGACAAAAAAGGTGTTACTCTCAGATCTTACAATTTACCGGTAGGTGCGCACATCATGGTTGATGAAGATGAATCGATTGACAAAGGTAAAATTTTAGTTAAGATTCCAAGAAAGTCTGCTAAATCTGGTGATATCACTGGTGGTTTACCTCGTGTTACAGAATTATTTGAAGCTAGAAATCCATCTAATCCAGCTGTTGTTTCGGAAATTGATGGTGTTGTATCATTTGGTAAAATTAAAAGAGGTAATAGAGAAATTATTGTTGAATCAAAGTTTGGTGATATTAAAAAGTATCTAGTTAAGCTTTCAAATCAAATTCTTGTTCAAGAAAATGATTTTATTAAAGCAGGTATGCCGCTTTCTGATGGTTCAATTACTCCTAACGATATTTTAAACATCAAAGGTCCTTCTGCTGTTCAACAGTATCTAGTTAATGAGGTTCAAGAAGTATATAGGCTTCAGGGTGTAAAAATTAATGATAAACACTTCGAAGTTGTTGTTAGACAAATGATGAGAAAGGTAAAAATAATTGATCCAGGAGATACTTTATTCCTTGAAGACCAATTGACTTACAAAGATGAGTTTATATCTCAGAATGATAAGTTGTATGGTATGAAGGTAATAGAAGATGCTGGTGATAGTGAAAACCTTAAAGTAGGGCAGCTTGTGTCAGCTAGAAATCTAAGAGATGAGAATTCTATTCTTAGAAGAGATGACAATAAGCTTGTTGATGCTAGAGATGCAAAATCAGCTACTGCTTCAACTCAATTACAAGGTATTACCAGAGCTTCTCTTCAAACTAAATCTTTTATCTCAGCTGCATCATTCCAAGAAACTACTAAAGTTTTAAATGAAGCTGCTGTTAATGGTAAAAATGATATGCTTGAAGGTCTAAAAGAAAATGTTATTGTAGGTCACAAAATCCCAGCAGGTACTGGTATGAGAAAATATGATGACATAATAGTTGGACCAAAAGATGAATACAATAGCTTGTTAATCAACAAAGAGGAAGAAGAGCTAAATTATTAATTTAACTCAATGTCTGAAGAAAAAGTAATTCTTGTTGATGAAAATGATAATCAAGTTGGGCTAATGCCTAAACTTGAAGCTCATCAAAAAGGTCTTCTTCATAGGGCATTTTCCGTATTTATTTTTAATAGTAAATATCAATTGCTACTTCAAAAAAGAGCTATTTCTAAATATCATTCAGGCGGCTTATGGACAAACACATGCTGTAGCCACCCTAGGGAAGCTGAAGACACATTAGATGCGGCTAATCGAAGATTACTTGAGGAAATGGGAATTAAAACTAATCTCAGAAAAGTCTTTGATTTTATCTACAAAGCTGAGCTTGATAATGAATTAACAGAAAATGAATTTGATCATGTCTTTTATGGGGTTTTTGATGAAAATCCAACCTTAAACAAAGAAGAGGCAGAAGATTATAAATGGGTAGATATGGAAACTATTAGTAATGATATTATTATAAATAGTGATGACTACACTGTATGGTTTAAAATTGCTTTTGATTACTTTTATAAATATTTAAACAATGATAACAATAAGTAGAAAAGCACATTTTAATGCTGCACATAAGTTATATAGGCCTGATTGGACTGATGAAAAGAATAAACAAATCTTTGGTAAGTGTTCCAATCAAAATTTTCATGGTCATAATTATGAATTAATTGTTAGTCTTACTGGACAAGTTGACCCTGACACTGGTTATGTATTTGATATGGGTGAACTAAAAAAAATAATAAAGTCTGAAATTGAGGATTATCTAGATCATAAAAACTTAAATCTAGACATTGAAGAATTCTCATCTATAAATCCTTCAGCAGAAAACATTGCTATTTTAATTTATAATAGATTAATAAAGTATTTTGAGGAAAGTTATAAACTTAAAATCACTTTGTATGAAACTCCAAGAAATTTTGTAGAGTATAGTGGTTAATCTTTAGTCAAATTATTAAGTATTTTACCATACTTAGACTCCTTGATATTATCAGGTAAAGTGTCATAAAGCTTAATAAGTAAATCCTTATTAGCATCAGGTATTTGACTGACTGCAATGTATGGGGAAACTTCATTAGCTGAATTAGTAATTGCAAAATTTAAGCTATATAAATATTTTCTTTTAATCAAATTTTCTATTTGACCATTAACTGAGTCAATTCTATTTTGATTGTTTTCAATTTGAGCTTTATAAAAAATTTCAAGTAAATCAAGGTTTTGAAGATTATACTTTCTTATTATAGAAAAATATTCACGTAATAAATCAGTGTTTTTTGATCCAGTGATTTCATAGCTAGAATCAAATGTTGACAACCTTGTATTTATATCAATCTCACCCTTATTTCCAAAAAAAGTGATTATATCATTTAAAGTATCATTATCTACCTTGTCTAAATATAAATAATATATATCAGGCTGATTAATTATTGTACTAAGTTTAAACTTACTTTCTCCTTTTAGATTAACGGAGTCTAAATTAACAATGGTAGAATCAGTACTAGTTTGAAGATAAAGAGTTCCCTTTTTAAGCCCATCAACATTTCCAGATACAATCATTTTATTTTGATCTGAGGTACAGCATAGAATAGATAAGCTTAAACTAATTAGAAGTATTTTTTTCATATTACATGTTTATCCAGTAAGTAAATTTAAGGTTTATTGATCTATATTGAGCCTCTAGAGAGTCTGTATTAATATAATTATCATTATAAACTATGTATAGGTCAGATAGTGGAGCAAATCTCCATTTAAACCTTGAATTTATACCTAGGTTTTTGGATTGATTAGTATATTGAATATAAGTAGCCCAAGAAGATTTTTTATTAAATGTATATTGAAATTTAGGACTTATTAACCAAATATTTCTAGACGGATATGGATTTGGTAATTTAATTGAGTCATAATCAATCCTTAAACTCATATTAAAATATGGCTGAATTCTATATTTAAATCCAGTTTTAAATGAGAATTTTGTTCCATTAAAAAAATCGCCATACTCTATTCCGGCTGCAAATTTAAATAGATTTTTATCAGGAGAAGAAAATGCTATTTCATAGTCCGTGTAAGAATAAAAGTTATTTGCAGGAAGAGGTGTGGAGCCTTCAGTTCTTGTTGGATCAAAATCATTATATAGATAATCTCTCTTTATATTTTGTTTAATTTCAAATGTACTTTGATTTCTATATTTTATTTGAAAGGAAGAAATATTCCACCTACCCTCAAATTTTTCATCTTTATTTGGTCTAAACACATAAGCTGCATAATGTTGTAATTCATAGTTTAGAATCTTATCATTATTTTTTGGGTATATCCTATACTGATAGAATGGAGTAAATTTTACAAAACCGTATCTTCTATAATATCCTAGATCTGATCTAAAATCATCCCCGACATAAGAACCGCCCATGCTAACATAGTGTTTTCGAGTATTTTTTGACAGTTTTAGTCCAAAGGATGTGTTTTTATCATTTTTTTCAGGTGTCAAAGATTTATGAACAAATGTCCTACCTTTCCATTCACCATTCTTGGATGCTAAGTTGTATTCAAATCCGAAAACTCTATTATATGTATTTTGATTATCAACAAAATCATAATTTTTTGTGTTTTCTCTATTTATAAAAAAAAACGAATAATTTGATCTTGCAAATACTTTATTTCTAAGTGTAAATAAAGTACTGTTGTTTTGAGGAATGCCCTTAGCTTTGTCTTCTTCTGTTAGAACATTTAATAAACCTATTCTTAGTTTATCATTAATTTTACCACTTAATCTAACACCACTAATAATTTTATTCTCAACAGTATTTCCTTCGCTATCTTTTGAAATTCCAATTCTTCTAGAAAAAAATGGTTCAGCATCTCTTTCTTGCCCAAAATCAGTAAAAAGATCAGAATTTTGAGTAAAGAATTGCCTTCTTTCAGGAAGTCTTAATTCAAATTGAGTTAAATTAACAAGTTGATCATCAACTTCAACTTGAGAAAAATCAGGATTAACAGTTAGATCAATGTTAATAGAATTTCCAATTGGTATTTTCACATCAAGGCCATAGTCAAACTTATTTATACTTTTTTCTTTAATAAAATTCTTCCCAATCGATGAATTTATATAAGGAATAAACGAAATAGGTTTTTTCGATTCACCTAGAGGTTTTTCAAAATTTATTTTACCCATAAAAGCAAGATCACCTATTCTTTGTTGTTGAGGAGTTTTAGCCCAACTAGAGTGTTCTAAAGATTGAGTGTCACTTCTGTATATATTAAATCTCCAGCTTTTAGCACCATTAATAAAATATAATTGATCAAAAGGAATTTTAATTTCAGCTATATAGGAGTCTTCGTATAATTTTGATTCCACTTCCCAAATTGCATCCCACGAAGAATTCATTCCTCTTCCTCCAAATGATACTATTGAAGATAACAACATATCACCCTTCAGACCAAGATGATTAGTTTGGAATTTAAATGCATTTGAAGCATCATTGAAGGTGTCAAAAATCAATTGTACATAATCAGCACTTTTTGTTTCAAAATCTCTTTCTAGATTATATACAGTAAATTTTTTTTCTTTTGTGTAAGCTTTAACCAAAAAATATAAATTTTCATTATCAAATAATGCTTTGAATTCAGTTTGTTTAATAGCTCTTAAAGAGTCGGTTGGCCTCCACTGCCAAAAATCAGATGATGATTCAGCATTTTCCCAGGCTTCATCATTAGGAGATCCATCAATTTTAATTTTCTCTTCTGTATATTTTATGGTTAACTCTTGTGAATATGAGAAGCTAGAAATGGCTAATATCAACGTTAAAATGAGGGGAAATTTTTCCAAATAAATATTTTTCGTTCTAAAATTAATAAAATTTTAATCAATCATTATATAATAATATCTTTGACCCAATATATATCTTAAAGTTTATGAGAATTATTTTATCTATCACCATTTTAAGTTTTTTTAGTCTTGTAAATTGGGGTTCAACAGGTCACAGAGTTGTTGCTGAGGTTGCAAGTAATTATTTAACAAATAAATCCAGGGATAAAATAGAAAAAATTCTTGATGGAGAGACGATAGTTCACGCTTCAATGTATGCTGATGATATAAAATCAGACAAAAGATATTCAGAATACTATGATTGGCATTTTATAAATATGGAATTAGAAGAAAATTATGAGGATACTGTTCCTTCTGAAAAAGGCGATGTTTATATAGCTATAAATAGATGCTTAGATATATTAGAGAGTGATTCTGTTTCTGATTCTGATAAAACATTTTATTTAAAACTTCTTATTCATTTTGTTGGAGATTTACACCAACCACTTCACATTGGAAGATATGATGATAGAGGTGCAAATAGAATATATGTAAAGTGGTTTGGAAGAAATTCAAACCTTCATAGAGTATGGGATTCTGAAATGATTAATAGTCATAATATGAGTTACACTGAACTAGCAAAAAATCTCCCAGATTGGGATTTATTAGTTTATACAAAGGAATCTAAAGCTTTTGAAAGGAGCGATATACTTGACTGGGTTAATGAAATTCATGAGTACACTAATGATATATATAATGATGTTTCAATTGATGATAAATTAGGTTATGAATATCAATATAAAAACTTTGACACTGTAAGAGAACTCTTGTTATTAGGAGGCCTTAGACTTGCTAAAATATTAAATTATTTATTTGATTAAATCTATACTTCTATTAATAAATTCTGTAAGTTCTTTTCCAGTTAAAGTGTTTTGAGAAAGTTTTGCTAAATCTATAGATTGTTTTATGAGGCTATTTCTCTTTTTCTCCGTTCTAGTATTTAATATTTTACTCACCAACTCATGATTAGTATTTACAATTAAGGAATACATGTCAGGCATATTACCCATCATGCCTCCGCCTGTCTGCTGCATTTCCTTCATTCTTCTCATAAATTCAGGTTGAGCAAGCATAAATGGTAATGATTTACTGTCTAATGGCTCTAGTTGGACTGTGTATTTATCATCGGAGACCGCACTCTCAATCATTGGCTTTAATTTCACTTTTTCTTCGTCAGATAGTTTTGAAACTACTTGATCATCTTTGTTTATTAAATTTTCTAATGTATCCGAATCAACTCTAGAAAACTTAATTTTCTCTTTTTTGGATTCAAGTTTCTGAATTAGATGAGGCATTATAGGTGAATCTAGGAGAAGAACTTCATATCCTTTTTCTTTTGCAGATTCAATATAAGTATACTGTTCGTCTTTGTTTTGAGCATATAGTATAATTAAATTCCCATCCTTGTCAGTTTGTAAATCTTTAATTTTTTCTTCTAGTTCTTGAAAAGTGTAATACTTGTTATCAACTGAAGGATATAAATTAAATGATTCAGCTTTATCATAGAATTTATCTTCTGTTAACATACCATACTCAATAACTACTTTTATATCATTCCATTTACCTTCAAGATTTTCTCTCTCATTTTTAAAAATTGAGCTTAATTTATCAGCTACTTTTCGTGTGATATAATTAGTAATTTTTTTTACTGATGTATCTGATTGAAGATAACTTCTAGATACATTTAATGGGATGTCTGGAGAATCAATAACACCTTTTAATAATCCTAAAAATTCAGGAACTATTCCTTCTACATTATCTGTTACAAAAACCTGATTTTGATACAGTTGAATTCTATCCTTTTGAAGATTAAGATCATTAGATATTTTAGGGAAATAAAGAATACCAGTTAAATTGAATGGATAATCAACATTTAGATGAATATGAAATAAAGGTTCTTCAAATTGTAATGGATATAATTCTCTGTAGAATTGATTGTAATCTTCATTTTTTAATTCTGCAGGTAGTCTTGTCCAAGCTGGACTTGGATTATTTATGATATTATCAACACTTATCTTCTCTTCCTTTTCTTCATCTTTACCTTTAACACTTTCTTCCTTAGTTCCAAATTTTATTGGATGAGGCATGAATTTGTTATACTTGTTTAGAAGCTCTGTAATTTTATTTTCTTCAAGATAATCTTTAGAGTCTTTAGAAATGTGAAGAATTATTTCAGTTCCTCTATTTTTTTTGTCTGCCTTTTTTAAACTGTATTCTGGAGATCCATCGCATATCCAATGAGCAGCAGGTTCATCTTTAAATGATTTTGTGATTATTTCAACTTTATCAGCTACCATAAACGAGGAATAAAAACCAAGTCCAAAGTGTCCAATTATACCTGTGTCTTTTGTGCTTTCTTTATATTTATCAAGAAACTCCTCTGCACCTGAAAATGCGACATCATTAATATACTTCTTTACTTCATTTGAAGTCATTCCTACTCCGTTATCTGAAATGGTAAGAGTTTTATTTTTCTTGTCAACTTTAATTTCAACTCCCAATTCACCAATCTCACCTTTTACTTCTCCTATACTAGATAAATGTTGAATTTTAGTAAGTGCATCTGTAGCATTAGATACAAGTTCTCTTAAGAAAATTTCTTGATCACTGTATAAGAATTTTTTTATAAGTGGAAATATATTCTCAACTGAAACATTAATTTTTCCTTTTGACATAATTTCTTTTTATTAGATGATTGCAAAAAAAATACCAATTAATAAATATGACAAATTGACACTATTTTTTGATCATATAGAGCCCTATAAAATTAATTAGACCATTAAATGGCAGAAGTTCATATCCAATTTGATAACCCCCTATTAGATTTGCGGGTAAATTTCCTATTATAACAATTATTATAATATTAATTATGACTACAAAATAAACCTTACTGTCATCTATTTTAAATTTTGTAAAAATTCCAAATGCAAATAAACCTAATAATGGCCCGTAGGTGTATTGTGCAACAGTTAAAAGGCTGTCAATTACATTTTTGTCTTGAACATATCTAAAAACTATTACAACTATTATCAGTATAATGCTCATTAAGACATGAGTGTTTTTTCTTATTCTAATTGATTTTGAATCAGTATTATCTATCTTGAGTATATCAACACAGAAAGATGTTGTTAGAGAAGTTAAAGCACTGTCTGCACTACTGTAAGCTGCAGCGATCAAGCCTAATATGAATGTAATTCCCAAAAACTCTCCAAGCCCAGATCTTAAAGCAATTTCTGGAAACAAAAGATCTGTTCTGGGGGAATTGTCAACCAAAGGTATAGTTATATTGTTCTTAGCTGCATATATGTATAGAAGAGCTCCTAAAACAATAAATAAGAATGTGACAATAGTAAGTATGAAACTGAAAACAATCATGTTTTTTCTGGCTTCCTGAATATTTCTACATGTTAAATTTTTTTGCATCATATCTTGATCTAGTCCAGTCATACAAATTGTTATAAAGGCACCCCCAACAATTGATTTTAAAAAATAATTTCTTTCAGTGAAACTTTCAGTAACAAATATTTTATTGAACTCATTAAAATCTGATGAAGAGACAAATTCAGAAAAGGTCCAACCTAGATCTTTATTAATGTAATAAATTGATAAAATAACAGCCAAGATCATTAATGTAGTTTGTATAGTATCTGTCCAAACAATTGTTTTAATTCCACCTCTTCTTGTGTATAGCCAGATAAGTAAAATTGATATGATAACTGTTATTTCAAAGGGGATTCCTAAATCATCAAAAACGAACTCTTGCAAAACTATAGCTACTAGAAATAATCTAAATGATGCTCCTAGGATTCTAGAAATTAAAAAAGATATAGATCCTACATAATGAGAGTTTTTTCCAAATCTTGTCAGTAAGTATTCATAAATTGATGTTAATCCTAATCTGTAGTATAGTGGAAGCAATATATTGGCAACAACAAGATATCCTATTAAATATCCTATGACAACTTGAAAATATGTAAACTGAGATTCACCAACCCAACCAGGAACGGAAATAAAAGTTACACCAGAAAGAGATGCTCCAACCATACCAAAGGCGACAATAGCCCAATTGGAGTTTCTTTTAGCATTAAAAAAAACTTCATTATTGTCCTCTTTACCTGTTAAATATGATATAGCAGTTAAAACTACAAAATATGCAACTATAGCAAATAAAATAATTTGTGGAGATAACATTTTTATAAATATACAAAAGAACTTACAACGAATATTTCTAAATTTGCCTAATGGAATTTCCATCTAAACTTCTTGAAAATTTAGTATATAATATTTCTCAGTTATCGGGTATTGGTAAAAGATCTGCATTAAGGATTGCTTTAGAAATTTTGAGAAAACCTAAAGAATTCTCAAGAGACTTATCTGAAAGTATTTTTGATTTTAAAACTCAAATTAAACATTGTGATCAATGTCATAATATCTCGGATAAAGATATATGTGACATATGTTCAAATTCATCAAGAGATCAATCTATAGTTTGTATTGTTGAAGATATTCGAGATGTTATTGCAATTGAAAATACAAATCTTTATAATGGACTTTATCATGTTTTGGGTGGGGTAATCTCACCTATAGAAGGGATTGGTCCTGAGGATCTAAATGTATCGAGTCTTGAAAAAAAAATTATTGATAAAAAAATAGATGAGGTAATCTTTGCCTTAAGTGCAACTATTGAGGCTGATACTACTAGCTTTTATCTATTTAAAATTTTAAAAGATTTTAATATAAAAGTCTCAGTATTAGCAAGGGGAATACCTGTTGGTGATCAGTTAGAATACACAGATGAAGTAACGTTAGCAAGAAGTATTCAAAATAGACGACCTTATGAAACTGACCTATCAAATTAATAATGATTTAATATTGTAAATTTGCAACTACTATTATAATGGGAAAATATCTATTGAAACTTCCAAAAATGGGAGAAAGTATTGCGGAGGCTACTATAACCAATTGGTTAAAAGAAGTTGGAGATACTGTAGAAATAGATGAATCAATAGTTGAGATAGCTACAGATAAGGTTGATTCTGATGTTCCCTCTGAATTTCAAGGTAAACTTGTCAAAAAAAACTTTGAAGTAAATGATGTTGTTAAAGTTGGAGAAGTAATTGCAGAAATTGAAACAGATCTAAAAGATAATGAAGATACCAAAATAATGTCTCAAGAAACAGATAAGGAATTAATTATTGATGATAAAAGGAAAATTGCCTCTGAAGAAATTAAAACGGTAAGTATCCCGTCAATGGATTTATTAAAAAATGATAAAGATAATTCAGAGATTAATAAAAGTGATAAATTTTTCTCACCGTTAGTTAAAAATATTGCGAAAAAAGAAAATATTAATCAAGAAGAGCTTAATTCAATTATTGGTTCAGGAAAGGAAGGTAGAGTTACTAAGCAAGATATTTTAAATTATGTGGATTCAAAATTAACAAAATCAGATCACAGTCATGTCAATGAGTCTAAACCTTTAGTTGGAGACCAGATTATTGAACTAGACAGAATGGGTAAAATAATATTTGATCATATGTCAAATAGTAAAAAAATCTCTGCTCATGTTCAATCTTTTGTTGAAGTTGATGTAACTAATCTTTGGGAATGGAGAGATCGATTCAAAGATTCATTCTTAGAGAAGGAAGGACAAAAACTGACTTTTACTCCTCTTTTTCTAGATGCAGTGATTAAATCTCTTAAAGACTACCCTATTCTAAATAGTTCTATTATTGATGAGAAAATTATCATCAAAAGATCTATTAACATAGGAATGGCTACAGCTATTGAAAATGGAAATTTGATAGTGCCTGTTATAAAAAATGCAGATCATCTAAATCTTAAAGGTCTTACACTTGCTGTGAATGATTTAGGGAATAGAGCTAGATCAAATTCTTTGAAACCAGAGGAAATATCAGACGGAACATATACAGTTACTAATGTCGGTAATTTTGGTTCTATCATGGGCACTCCGATTATCAATCAACCTCAAGTTGGAATCATTGCTATAGGTGTTATTCGTAAAACCCCATCTGTTATTGAAACTAATAATGGAGACTTTATTGGGATTAGAAAAAAACTAATTTTATCACATACCTATGATCATAGAATCATAAATGGTTCAATAGGAGGGAGCTTTGTCAAAAGAGTTGCTGAATATCTTGAAGACTGGGATATGAATCAAATCATTTAAAATGAAAGTTAATCTTAGTAGACCAATTTGTTTTTTTGATATAGAAACTACTGGAGCAAAGGTTGGTAAAGATAGAATTGTTGAAATAGCCATATTAAGAGTTGATTTAAATAAAGCAGAATCTCATAAAGTCTGGAGAATTAATCCAGAAATGGAAATTTCACTTCAAGCAACTCAAGTTCACGGTATAACAAATAAGATGATCGAAAGTGAGCCAAATTTTGCTTATTATTCAAATGAAATTCATCAATTTATTAAGGGTTGTGATTTATCAGGGTTTAATGCAATTAAATTTGATATACCTATACTTGTCGAGGAGTTTATTAGAGCAGGTACTGAGTTTGATTTTACTCAAATAAGAATGATTGACAGCCAAGTAATTTATCATAAAAAAGAACCTAGAAACCTTTCAGCTGCGCTCAAATATTATTGTAATAAGGATCTAGAAAATGCTCATTCTGCATTGGATGATACTATTGCCGCTTATGAAGTGTTTAAGGGGCAACTGGAAAAATATGATGATTTAGAACCTGACATGGATTTTCTAAATGAATTTTCAAAAAGAAATAATAATTTAGACTTTGCTGGAAAAATTAGAGTTGACTCAGATAATAATGCAATTTTTGCTTTTGGAAAATACACTGGTCAAAAAGTAGTTGAAGTGTTTAAAAATGATGTTGGTTACTACTCATGGATAATGAAAGGCGATTTTCCTGAGTATACAAAGAAAATATTTACACAATTAAAGTTAAGCATAATAAACTCTCAATAATATGAAAATAATCTGCATAGGAAGAAATTATTCTGATCATATTAATGAGCTGTCTAACACTAGACCCTCTAATCCTGTTGTGTTTTTGAAACCGGATTCTTCTATTATCGCAAAAAATCAAAATTTTATTATACCCGCTTTTTCAAATGAAATTCACCATGAGGTTGAATTAGTAGTTAAGATTAATAAAGTAGGGAAGCATATAGATCAAACTTTTGCTAATAAATACTTCAGTGAAATAGGTCTTGGAATAGATTTTACTGCTCGAGATATTCAAAACAATTTAAAAGAAAAAAGACATCCCTGGGAGAAATCAAAAGCGTTTGACAATTCTTGTTTAGTAGGTGACTTTATTAACAAAGATAAATTTGAAGATTTATCAAAAATTGATTTTAGTTTAAAAAAAAATAATCAATTAGTCCAATCAGGCAATTCCTCTAATATGTTATGGAAAATTGATGAACTGATTTCATACGTTTCACAATATTTTACTCTTAAAATAGGTGATTTAATTTTCACTGGAACTCCTGCTGGTGTTTCAAAAGTTGAAAGTGAAGATTTATTGGAAGGCTATATAAATTCAAGTAAAATGTTTTCACTTAAAGTAAAATAGATATGATTAAAAAAATCTTTGATTATCTAGTTTTAAAAGATAAAACAATTTCCTTTGCTGAGAGTTGTTCAGGGGGTAATCTATCTCTGTCTATTACCAAAATTGTTGGTGCTTCAAAAGTCTTTAAAGGTTCAATTGTTTCTTACAGTTCATATTCAAAAGAAAAGGTAATTGGTATTGAAAGAAATGAAATTGATTCATTTTCTCCTGTAAGTCAGGAAATAGCAATAAAAATGGCAGAAAAAGTAAAAGAAAAGTTTAATTCTGATTATTCAATTTCTGTTACTGGTAATGCCGGACCATCCTCAGATGGCAACAAGTCCTCAGTTGGTGATTGTTTTATAGCTATATCATCTGAAAATGAAATATTTTGCGAAAAATATGAGGTCATTACTTCTAGAGAAGACTTCATTAAAACAGTGACTGAAAAATCATTTAATCTCTTTATAGATAAAATTATTAACCAATAAAATTATTTTTTTATTAAAGTTAAATACATTAGTTTTGCACGTTACAAAAAATTAGTACGTTATGTCTAAGACTTGCGAAATTACTGGAAAGAAAGTTATGTTTGGAAACAATGTTTCTAAATCACTAAATAGAACTAGAAGAAGATTTGATGTAAATCTTATTAAGAAAAGATTCTTTCTTCCAGATGAAAACAAATGGGTTACTCTTAAAGTTTCTGCATCTGCTTTGAAAACAATAAATAAAAAGGGTATTTCGGAAGTTTTAAAAGAAGCTAGAAAACAAGGTTTAATTAAGTAAAAATGGCAAAGAAAGGTAATAGAGTTCAAGTAATTTTAGAATGTACTGAGCACAAAGACTCAGGTATGCCAGGTACTTCTAGATATATAACAACTAAAAACAAAAAAAATTCTCCAGATAGACTTGAAATAAAAAAATTCAATCCTATTCTTAAGAAGATGACTGTTCACAAAGAAATAAAATAAGATGGCAAAAAAAGCAGTTGCTAGTTTACAAACTGGCTCAAAAAAACTTGCAAAAGCAATTAAGATGGTAAAAAAAGAAGGCTCAACAAGCTATTCTTTTGAAGAAAGAATATTGCCTCAAGATCTTGTTAATGATTGGCTTGCTGGTAAACCTATTGTTAAAAAAGAGACACCCAAGCCTGTTGAACCAGCTCCAGAAGAAGTTAAAGTTGAAGAACCAGCTGCAGAAGAAGTTAAAGCTGAAGAGCCAGCTGCAGAAGAAGTTAAAGCTGAAGAGACATCTGCAGAAGAAGTTAAAGCTGAAGAGCCATCTGCAGAGGATACTGATTCTAATTAATTATCTTAGTTAATTGCTCCAATCCCAATTTTCCATAATTCTGAATTAAAATTAGGAATATCAGTATTAATTATCTGTTCTATTTCTTTTTGTAAACTTTCCCACTTATTATCTAAATCCTGTAATGATTTTAAAATACCTTCACTAACATTAGGAATGTCTCCTTTTATTTCATCTAAAATAAATAAGTAATCTGCTAAAAATTTATTTGGAAAATTTTCTACGTCATCATAAGCTAATGATTTTCTCTGCATCATCTTTTTATCCCATAAGTCCATTTTGTTAAGTAATGATTTACCATTATTTTTTATGTCTTCATTATTTTTAATATTATTAATGACTCCGTTGAGTTTGTCAATTGAACTTATATTAATATTAATATATTCAGCCATTTCATTAAACTTCTTTTCCATATGATTAGTATATTTATCATATTCAGAATAATCTGAATCTGAAATATTGAAATTCGGATTTTTTAAGATTTTAAATTCTGAAGTATATGATTTGTCTCCTACCTCTAGTAATAGTTTATACTTTCCAGGAATTGCTTTATGACCGCTAAACCTTCCTTCTATGTATGCATAAGGAACACCAATTAATGACTTATGCCTAGTATTCCAAACAAATCTGTTCAAACCAATATTATTTGTTAAAACAGGTTCTCTGGATGGACCCCCATTATAAGAAATGAAATTTTTATCAGTTTGATTATCAATTTCTCTAACTAGTTTATTGCTTTCATCATAAATTTTAATAGTTATATTCTGATCACTATCCTCTTCATTTAGGTTGTAATAAATAACAACCCCATTAGCAGGGTTGACTCCAGTAAATGTCGATGTTCCATTTGAATAATTTGAATTAAGTGGACTGTACCAATTTCCTATTGTTGAATTCTCTGGATTAAAAAGTCTAGTTTCTTTGGCGTTATCCATTTGTCTAATCAATCCCATATCATCTAATATCCAAAATGATCTACCTTGAGTTGCTACTATTAAGTCATCATGCTTTATCATTAAATCAGTAACAGCTAAAACAGGCATATTAAGATTAAATCTTTCCCAACTTTTACCATCATTAAACGATATATATACGCCTAATTCAGTGCCAGCTATCAGTAACCCCTCTCTTACCTCATCTTCTCTCACTACTCTAGTATAGGCTCCATATGGAATGTCACCAGTAATTTCTTTCCATGACTCTCCGTAGTTAGTTGATTTGTATAATCCAGGAGTTTTATCATTAAATTTATATCTAGTGGTTGCAATATATACTGTTTCTTTATCATGAGGAGATATATCAATTGCATTAATTATTGTTTCAGGTAAACCTTTAGGTGTTATATTCTTCCATGTTTTACCACCATCTCTAGTTAAATAAACGAGACCATCATCAGAGCCAGTGTAAATTGTATTAGGTTCGTGAGGTGATTCTACAACATAACTAATTGTCCCATAGTTTTCAGCTCCAACAGCTTCATTTGTATACGGCCCACCACCATTGCCTTGTTTTTCATCTTCATCCATTGTTAAATCAGGAGATACCACTTCCCAAGATTTTCCAAAGTCTTTTGTTTTGAATAGGTGTTGAGCAGCGTGATAAAATGTATTTGGCTCATGTTGAGACCAAATTATAGGTGCATTCCAATTAAACCTATATTTCATATCTCTTGATGCTTTACCAATATAATTTATTGGCTCTATCATTACTTTTTTCCTAGCCTTAGATTTTGTGTCATATATATTTACACTTCCAAGATAGCTGCCTCCCATTACTAATTTTGGATCATCAGGATCAAAAGCTAAAAAAGCACTTTCACCACCCGCCGAAGAAGACCAATCACTTTCAGAAATTCCTCCCCTTGAGCCAATACTAGCGATTTTAACAGATGAATTATCTTGTTGACCGCCATATAGATTATAAGGGAATAAATTGTCTACATTTACCCTGTAAAACTGTGCTGTGGGCATAATATTAATACTAGACCATGAATTTCCATTATCATAAGTTATTTCACCACCTCCATCATCAGATATTATCATATTCTTTGAGTTGTTTGGGTTTATCCATAAGTCATGATAATCTCCATGACCACTAGAAATTCTCTCCCAAGTTTTACCACCATCAATAGATTTAAAAGCTCTGGCACTTAAAACATATACTGTATTTTCATCATTAGGATCTGCAAATACTTCTATGTAGTACCAAGCTCTTGAGGTTAACTCAGCGTATTTACTAACTCTAGACCAACTTTCTCCAGCATTATTTGATACAAATAGTCCACCTAATCTTTTGTCTGAATCACTTTCAGCTAACAGATATACTTTATCTGAGTTAGCTCTAGATACTGAAATAGCCAATTTTCCTAATTCATCGGGTAAACCATTTTCTATTTTGAACCAATTATCACCACCATCTGTTGATTTATAAACGCCACTTCCTTCCCCTCCAGAAATAACCTTCCAAGGTAATCTTTGATGTTCCCAGATAGTTGCATATAGAATTTTAGGATTATTATAGTCAATTGATAACTCTGAGGCTCCACTTAATTCATTAACAAAAAGAACATTTTTCCACGACTTTCCACCATCTTTTGATTTGTATATTCCTCTTTCTTTAGTGGGACCATTTATGGCTCCTTGTGCAGCTACATAAACTATATTAGGATTGTCAGGGTGAATTATAATTCTTGATATTTGTTGTGTATTCTCTAATCCAACATGATCCCATGTTTCTCCTGCATCTGTTGATTTATATATTCCATCTCCATACGATGTTGTCACCCCTCTAGGTGCATGTTCCCCCATACCAACATAAATTATTCTACTATCACTTTCTGACACTGCTATAGCACCTACAGACGAAGTATTAAAATAGTCATCTGATATATTGAACCATTCACTTCCTGCATTAGTTGTCTTCCAAAGTCCTCCTCCAGCAGTTCCCATGTAATAAGTTAATGGATCATTAATAACACCTACTGATGAAACAGATCTTCCTCCTCTAAAAGGACCTATATTTCTATATTTAACTTCCTCAAGTTTTTCTTCAATATCTTGAGAATAAGAAAATGGAATTACAGTTAATAAAACAAAAAGTGTACTTAAATTTTTCATGATAAAAATGTTAGTTCACACTAAGTTACATTCAATTTTCAAAAATTCAGATATATTTACAAAAATTTATCATGAGAAGCCAAAACATCCATAGAGACCTTAGTCTAATAGGAGACGATCTTATAAAGAAATTTATTTTGAAGGAAAATAAAGCCTCTAAGTATGTTAACTCTTTTTTTAGTGAGGAAAGTATTTTAAATCATTCAAAAAATAAAACGAGTCAGTTTAAAGATAATCAAAGAAAAATTTTAACAGAAGAATTAATTAAACAGTACTCAAAAGTAGAAGTTTCAGATGAAACATTAAAAAATATTAAATCACTCTTAAAAACTAGTACACTTACTGTAACCACCGGTCATCAACTTAATATATTCTCTGGACCATTGATGGTTATTTATAAAATTGCTCAAGTAATCTCAATAACTAACTATTTAAATTCAAAGATTAAAAACTTTAATTATGTACCTGTTTTTTGGATCGCAAGTGAAGATCATGATTTTGAGGAAATATCAGAGGTTAATTTTCATAAAAACAAGATTAATTGGAATTTTGATTCAAAAAATTCTCCCGTTGGTGATATAAAATTAAATGATTTTAAACAAGTGAAAAGTGCTTATAAAGATTCGATTATTGATTTTGAATATAAAGATAAGCTTGAAAGCCTGATTGATTATGCATATAAAGAAGGAGACACTTTAGCGACTGCAAATATTAAATTTATAAACTCATTGTTTGCAAGACATGGACTTGTGATTATAGACTCAAACAAAAAAGTTTTTAAGAAATCTTTCTTAGATAATTTTAAAAATGAAGTTTTAGATTCAAGATGTTATGTTGACTCAAACTCTCAAACTTCAAAAATCAAAAGTGATATAAAATCATTTAAACCCCAGGTTAATCCGTCTGAAATAAACTTTTTTAAGATTACTAAAAATGGAAGAAAAAGAATAAGAAAAATTGGTAAACAATTTATTGTTGATGATGAAGATCAGTATACATTAGATGAATTAATAAATCAAATTGAGTCTAATCCTGAGTTGTTCTCACCTAATGTTTTAATGAGACCTTTATACCAAGAGATAATTCTTCCAAATGTTTGTTATGTTGGAGGTCCTAATGAATTAAAATATTGGATGCAATTAAAGCTTTATTTTAAAAATTCCAGCGTTCAATTTCCAATTTTAAAACTTAGAGCTTCTGCATTTATTTTAGATAAAAAAATATCTTTAAAAATTAAAAAAGCTAATGTTGAAATGAAGTATTTTTTTGGAAAATTAGATGAACTGCTAAATTTTAAAATCCAAAGTTTATCCAAATTTAAATTAAGCTTTGATTCTTTAAGAAACACTTTGATCAATCAATTTGATAACCTTAGAGAAATTTCAATTAAGACAAATGAATCATTTACAGGCGCATTAAATGCTCAAGAGAAAAAGCAAATTAAAGGATTAGATGATCTAGAAAAAAAATTAAGAAAAGCTGAAAATAAAAATCATGAAATAGAAATTAATAATATTAAAAATATTTTTGAGTCACTTCATCCAAACAACATGGATCAAGAGAGGTATTTAAATTTTGGCAATTTCTATTCATTTAAAGGTCAAGAATTAATTGATTATATAGTTGATAAAGTATCAATCTCAGATGATAAAATATTAGTTATAAATCTTGAAGATTAATTTATAGTTGTATTTTTGCCCATGCAAAATAAAGTCTTAATTGTTGATTTTGGGTCTCAATATACTCAGCTTATAGCTAGAAGAATTAGAGAATTATATATCTACTGTGAAATTTTTCCTTTTAACAATATTCCTGAAAATTTAGACCAGTTTGAGGCAATTGTTTTGTCAGGATCACCTTTTTCAGTAAATCAAAAAGACGCACCTGATATCAATCTTGAAAGTTTTTTAGGAGTAAAACCTGTACTTGCTATTTGTTATGGTGCTCAATTAGTAGCTAAGAGTTTAGAGGGTAATGTAGAAAACTCAAACTCAAGAGAGTATGGTAGAGCTAAACTTTCTTTTATAGATGCAGATTGTAAGCTGTTTAAAAACATTAATATTAATAATCAAGTTTGGATGAGTCATGGTGATACTATTACTAGCCTTCCAAATGAAGCAAAGGTAGTAGCAAGTACACAATCTGTTATAAATGCAGCATACAGTATTGAGTCATTAAATTTATATGCACTTCAATTTCACCCTGAAGTTTTTCATACTGAAAATGGTTTGAAAATTTTTGAAAACTTTTTCATAAATGAATTAAATTTTATAAAGGAATGGAATCCTGAGTCTTTTATTGATAGAACAGTTGATTATTTAAAATTAAAATTAAAAAATGATAAAGTTATTCTGGGTCTATCTGGTGGCGTAGACTCTAGTGTTGCTTCTATATTATTAGATAAAGCAATTGGTAATAATCTTCATTGTGTTTTTGTAAATAATGGACTTTTAAGAAAAGATGAATATGATGAGGTTTTAAGACAATATGTTGGAATGGGCTTGAATGTTAAAGGCGTAGACTCGTCGAGTTTGTTCATAGAGTCATTAAAAGGTGTTACAGATCCCGAAAAAAAGAGGAAAATTATTGGTAATTTATTTGTTGAAGTTTTTGAAGAGGAATCAAAAAAAATTAAAAATGCAAAATGGCTTGCTCAAGGTACAATTTATCCAGATGTTATAGAATCAATTTCTGTGAAAGGCCCTTCAGCTACAATAAAATCTCATCATAATGTTGGAGGTCTTCCTGAAAAAATGAATCTCAAAGTTGTCGAACCATTAAAAATGCTATTCAAAGATGAAGTTAGAAAGGTCGGTAAGTCTCTAAAAATGTCTCCAGATATACTAAATAGACATCCTTTTCCAGGACCTGGACTAGGAATAAGAATTCTTGGTGAAGTTGATACTGAAAATATAAGGTTAATTCAAGAAGCTGATAAAATTTACATAGATGGATTGAAAGAATGGAATTTATATGATAAAATCTGGCAAGCCGGTTCAATTTTGCTTCCAGTTAAGAGTGTTGGAGTCATGGGTGACGAAAGAACATACGAAAGGTGTGTAGCTCTGAGAGCTGTGGTTTCAACAGATGGAATGACTGCAGATTGGTATGAATTTCCTAATGATTTTCTAAAAGAAGTTTCTAATAATATTATTAATAAAGTTTCTGGAATTAATAGGGTCGTATACGATATAAGCTCTAAACCACCAGCAACAATTGAGTGGGAATAATAAAAAAAAAGTTAAATGATTGAGTTGTATGAATCTTTTAAACCAATGTTAACTCCAAAACAAATGCTAAAAAAAGGAATTTTTGGAGGAACATATTTTAATCAATTAGTTGATTATAAGCTATTTCCCAAGGATTGGTTTTCAGACTTAAATCAAAGTTATTTTTTATCCAAAAATTACAATAAAAAGATAAATTACTTTAATATTAAGTCAGGTCAGTCTCAGGAGGAGTGGGAGGCAAAAGGTTGGATTCACAAGGATGACCCAAGAGGGTGGTTTGAGTGGTATTGTAAATATTTTAATGGCAGACGTCATCAGGATGATGAAAGACAAATTAAAAGATGGCTTGCATTCTGTGGTCCTAGGGGAAGATTTAGAAATTCTATTTATAATAAAATTTTTAAATCAGGATTTAATATTGAAAATTCAAAAAGTATCTCACCGAGAATTCAGCAGTCTTTATTACATTGGTCGTATGAAGTTAATAATGAAGACTATGAAACTTGGAAACTGGAAAAGCAAAAGTAAATGAATAAGATTTGTATAACAATATTATTCTTTCTGATGATTCAGACAATATTTTCACAAAATTTTGTTTCTGATACAATTTATCATAAAGTTGAGAGAAAGGAGACTTTATTCTCCATTTCAAAAAAATATGATATTAGTGTAAATGATATTTTAAAATTAAACCCTAAACTAAGGGATTCTAGACTCAAAAGAAGATCAACACTTTTAATTCCAGTTTTTAATTTTGTAAGAGAAATTACTTCTGTTGAAAAAGATACATTAGAATCTCCCAAACCGTCGTTAAGATTAGACTCAGTTTATCTCAAAAAAAGATATAAAGATAATCATCTAAATGTTTCGGTTTTATTACCATTCAGATCTTCATCTATTAATTATGACTCGATTAAAGAAGTAGAATCTTTATTTGAAGACAGAAATCTTTATACAATCGCTTTAGACTTTTATGCTGGTGTTCTTTTTGCAATAGAAGATTTTAAAAAAATAAATATTTCAGTTGACCTTAATGTATATGACACCGAAAACTCAATTAATAAGATATTTGAAATATCTAATGATAAAAATATTTATAATTCAGATGTTATTATTGGCCCCTTAATACCTAAAAATTTTGAAGCTTTTTCGAATATTGAATTACTAGAGGCTATTCCTAAGGTTTTTCCTCTTTCTTCAATTCCTATTAAAATTATTAAAGGTGTAGTTCAGTCAGTAACACCTAGAAAACTTCTAAGAGATAAAATGTTGTCATATTTAGATAAAAATATTGATAGAGAAGAAAATATTGTGATTATAGCAGATTCTCTTAATCATGAAATTGAGAATAAATTAATTAATATATTCCCTAATTCTATAAAAATAAAACCCGAGTTTGAGGGATATATACTCCCAGAACTTTTGGATTCACTTTTAGTCGATTCTCTCCCAAATAAAGTAATTATTGAATCTGAAATTTTTACCTTGATCTCAAGCGTAGTTTCTCAGCTTAATTCTCAAATAACCTCTGATCGTGATGTTAGACTTTACACTACCTATAGAGGTAATCAATTTGACGACCCTAGTATTAATATAAAAGATCTTGGAAATTTAGGCTTCACTTACAGCACTATTTCAAGGAAAAAAAATAATGATTCAATTTCAAAATTTGAAAGCAGATACATTAATTTATTTGGAAGCTTCCCAAATAAAGATGTTATAAGAGGTTATGATGTAACTAGAGATATTTTACTGAGAGTTTTAATTGATAATAACTTAAATAAAACTGTAAAATATGATGAACAATTATATACTGAATCTAAATTTTTATATAAAAAAGATAGCCTTGGAGGTTTATACAACTCTTCTATTTTTATTTTAAAACATAATGATTATGAGCTTGAAGAGATTATTGATCAATAAATTATATTATACTTTAATATTTTGTAAATTTGAGTCCGGAAGCATTATTCTATCCGGATGAATAAACCTAAATATATTTTTGTCACAGGTGGTGTTACATCATCGTTAGGTAAAGGAATTATATCTGCCTCATTAGCCCGCTTGCTTCAAGCTCAAGGTTTGAATGTTGCCATTCAAAAGTTAGATCCATATATTAACGTTGATCCAGGTACTTTAAATCCATATGAGCATGGCGAATGTTATGTGACTGATGATGGAGCTGAAACTGATTTAGATCTAGGTCATTATGAAAGATTTTTAAGTGTTAATACTTCTCAAAAAAATAATGTAACAACTGGAAAAATCTATCAAAATGTGATAGAGAAAGAAAGAAAAGGTGAATTTCTTGGTAAAACAGTTCAGGTTATTCCTCATATCACAAACGAAATAAAGGAAAATATTAGAAATTTAAATCATAAAAATAATTTAGATATAATAATTACTGAGATTGGTGGAACAGTTGGAGACATTGAATCTCTCCCATTTCTAGAAGCAGTAAGACAAGTAATATACGAAGAGGGTCCAGAACATTCAATGGTAATCCATCTAACCTTGATACCTTTTCTATCTGCAACAGGTGAATTAAAGACGAAGCCAACTCAACACTCTGTAAAAACTTTAATGGAGCTTGGTCTTAAGGCGGATGTTTTAGTTTGTAGATCAGAAAGAGAGTTATCTGATGAAATAAAAAATAAGCTAGCGCTCTTTTGTAATGTTAAATTTAATTGTGTAATTCAGTCTATTGACGTAGAAACAATCTATGATGTTCCTATAAAAATGATGGATGAAGGTTTAGATAAAGTAACCTTAGAGAAATTTAAAATTAAAGAGACTGAACCCAATCTTGATAAATGGAAAAACTTTTTGCATAAACTTAAAAACCCTAATCATCAAATAAACATTGGGTTAATTGGGAAATATGTTGAGTTAAATGATTCCTATAAGTCAATTCTAGAATCACTTATTCACGCAGGAACTGAAAATGAAGTAAAAGTTAATGTTAAATCGATTCATTCTGAATATATTGAAAAAGAAAATATTTCTAAAAGCTTTAATGATCTTGATGGTATAATTGTTGCTCCTGGATTTGGTCAAAGAGGTTTAGACGGTAAAATACTTGCAGTTGAGTATGCCAGAGTTAATAAAATTCCTTTTCTAGGAATTTGTCTTGGAATGCAAATGGCAGTAATAGAGTACGCTAGAAATGTAAAGAAGATTAGATATGCTAACTCTACTGAAATATCTGAAAAATGTAAAGATCCTGTAATTGACTTAATGACTTCTCAAAAAGAAATTATTAATAAGGGGGGTACAATGAGGCTTGGAGCTTGGGATTGTGAAATATTAAAAAATACAATATCTCATAAAGTCTACAATAAAAAATTAATTTCAGAGAGACATAGACACAGATATGAGTTTAATAACGACTATTCAAATAAAATTTTTGATGATAAATTTATAGTTGCAGGACTGAATCCTGGTACAAAGCTTGTTGAAATAATAGAAAATAAGGATCACCCTTGGTTTGTTGGAGTTCAATTTCATCCAGAATATAAAAGTAGCGTTTATAATCCTCATCCAATTTTTGTGAACTTTGTAAAAGCTAGTCTAAAAAAATATTTAAATAAATAATTATGGAACAAAACAAGTTTGATCCTCTTCAGTTTATAGGTTTTTTATTAATCTCAGTAATATTAATGTTTTGGTTTTACGATAACCAATCTAATGCTATTGAGAATCAACAAGATGTTGCTGTAGAAAATGTATTAGATAAGGTGGAAGATGATTCTTTTGACTTAATTAATTCTAAGGATAATTCTAATGAGTTTGAAATTGATGAAAGCTTTACGGAGGAAATAATTACTTTGGAAAACGATAATATTTTATTTGAATTAAGTACTGATGGTGCAGTTATAAAGAAAATTTTGCTAAAAGACTACAGTAATTTCAACGATGATCCGTTATTCTTAGTCAATAATAATAAATCGATATTTAGTTATAACATTTCAAATGGTAGAAACTCAATTATTAATTCTGGAGATTTAACATATTCTTCAGAGGTAATTAGAGACAAATCAATTGTAAAATTAATTGGTGTAATTGATCAGAATAGGTCTTTAGAATTAACTTATTCACTTGAAGAAAGTTCAAGTATGATTGATTTTGATTTTAAACTGAATGATTCAAACAGTAATGAAAGATTAGATGGAGTTGAGCTAATCTGGGGTAAGGATTCTTTTAGAAATTCCAAAAGCATAGATTATGAAAACAGATATACTGCACTTTCTTACGGATTTGAGGATGAAAAAGATTCATATCTATCTGTAGGGGGGTCTACCAATAAAACTATTAACAATGTTAACTGGATCTCGTTTAGAGAACATTTTTTTAGTTCAATTCTTATATTGAATAATAAATCTAACGATGTTCAGATTAATTCAGAAGATTTAGCAAGTAATGAAACTTTAAAAAACAAATTCACAAAAAGATTTTTAGCCAATATTCCTATTGAACTTAATTCACAAAACAGTATTAGTTATAGTATGTATTATGGACCTACTGATTATGAATTATTAAAAAATTATGACCTTAATCTTGAGAATTCTGTTCCAATTGGATGGGGTATTTTTGGTTGGTTAAATAGGTTTGTGTTTTTTCCATTATTTTCACTTCTGACAAACTATTTTTCATTTGGAATAGCAATTATAGTGATGACAATACTTGTAAAAGTTGCAATTTCACCTCTAACTTATAAATCTTATTTATCTCAAATTAAAATGAAAATTTTAAAACCTGAGCTAGAAATAATTAATGAAAAATTTAAAGATGATGCGATGAAAAAACAACAGGAGACAATGAAATTATATACTAAATCTGGTGCTAATCCAATGTCTGGTTGTCTTCCTGCAGTTCTTCAGATGCCTATATTCTTTGCATTATTTACTTTTTTCCCAGTCGCTTTTTCACTTAGGCAAAAAAGTTTTTTATGGGCAGATGACTTATCATCATATGATTCAATATTAGAACTAGGATTCTATATTCCTTTATATGGTGATCATGTTAGTCTTTTTCCAATCTTAGCATCAGTTGCAATTTTTTATTACACTAAAATGACTACTGGCCAACAGATGATGTCTCCTTCTCAAACAGGTGGTGTTAATATGAAATTAATAATGTACATGATGCCATTAATGATGTTGTTCTTCTTTAACAACTACGCTAGTGGATTAAGTTTATATTATTTTATTTCTAATGTTCTTACAATAATTCTAATGCTTATCATCAAAAATTTTATAATTGATGATAATAAAATTTTATCAGAAATTGAGGAGAATAAAAAGAAGCCTGTAAAAGTGGGTGGGTTTAGAGCTAGACTTCAAAAAGCTTTAGAAGAGGCAGAAAAACAAAAGAAAAGTAGAGGTAAGTAATCTTCATGAAAAAAAATAAAGTTGTTGTTGCCTTGTCTGGTGGTGTTGACTCTAGTGTTGCAGCCTATTTACTAAAGCAACAAGGTTATGAATTAATTGGTTTATTCATGAAAAATTGGCATGATGAAAATGTAACAATTTCAGATGAATGTCCTTGGTTAGATGACAGCAATGATGCAATGCTCATTGCAGAAAAACTTAAAATTCCTTTTCAAACTGTTGACTTAAGTAAAGATTACAAAGAGAAGATAATTGATTACATGTTTGATGAGTATTCAAAAGGAAACACTCCTAATCCTGATATTTTATGCAATAGAGAAATAAAATTTGATGTTTTTATGAATATTGCAGTTTCACTGGGAGCTGATTATGTTGCCACAGGCCACTACAGTAATATTAAAAAAGTAAATTCAGATAATACTAATTATGAATTACATTCTGGCTTGGATCAAACAAAAGATCAATCTTATTTTTTATGCCAACTAAATAAAAAACATCTTAGTAAAATAATGTTCCCTCTTGGTAATTTAAAAAAATCTGAAGTAAGAGAAATAGCAAAAGAAAATAAATTAATTACAGCTGATAAGAAAGATTCTCAAGGGCTTTGTTTTGTTGGTAAAGTAAGTCTTCCAGATTTTCTTCAGCAAAAATTGAAGAAAAAAACTGGAAAAGTCATAGAAATTTCTTCTAACTCAAAATTGTTTAAACTAGATTTTGACAAGTGTGGAAAATATGAAAGGCTTCATAATTTATCTAATCATATTAATTATAGTTCAATAGATGGTAAAACTATTGGAAATCATAATGGTGCTCACTTTTACACTTTAGGACAGAGAAAAGGCCTAGCAATTGGTGGTTATGCTAATCCTTTGTTTATAATTGGAACAAACACTATGACTAACGAAATATTTGTTGGAGAAGGTAAGGATCATCCTGGTTTATTAAAAAAAGTTTTAAAGATTAAGTTCTCAGAAATTAACTGGGTTAACGACCAATATAACAATGACAAATCTTTTGATCTGAACCTTACCGCTAGAATAAGATACAGACAAAAACTTCAGAAAATATCTATTTATAAACATCTTGATTTTTTATTTATTGAATTTGAGGAATTTCAATCTGCTATTACTCCGGGTCAATTCGTTGCTATATACGATAATACACAATTAATTGCCTCAGGTGTAATTTGTTAAGATTTATAATTGTTTTTTTTTAAAAAAACATGCAATTATACATACAATAACCAAAAAAATATTTTAAATTTGCACGCTTTAATACGGAATTTAAAAATTATTGTATGCCAACAATATCGCAATTAGTAAGAAAAGGAAGGACTTCTTCAACAAAGAAGAGTAAGTCCGTAGCCCTTAACAAATCTCCTCAAAAACGTGGTGTTTGTACAAGGGTTTATACTACTACTCCTAAAAAACCAAATTCTGCAATGAGAAAAGTAGCAAGGGTAAGGCTTACAAACGGTAAAGAAGTAAATGCATACATACCTGGAGAAGGCCACAATCTCCAAGAACACTCTATTGTTCTTGTTCGCGGAGGTAGAGTAAAAGATCTCCCAGGTGTTAGATACCATATTGTAAGAGGAGCGCTTGACACGGCTGGTGTTGAAGGGAGACTTCAAAGGAGGTCCAAGTATGGAGGAAAAAAACCAAAAAAATAATCCCTAAATGAGAAAGAAACAATCTAAAAAAAGGCCTCTAATTCCTGATCCTAAGTTTAACGATCAGTTAGTAACTAGATTTGTTAATAATCTTATGTTGCAGGGTAAAAAATCAACTGCTTACAAAGTTTTTTATGATGCTATTGAAATAGTAGAATCAAAAAAGGGAGACGAAGAGAAGACTTCACTTGAATTATGGAAGGATGCTCTTTCTAATGTTATGCCTCATGTTGAGGTAAGAAGTAGAAGAGTAGGTGGTGCAACTTTTCAAATACCTACACCTATTAGACCAGACAGGAAAATATCAATTGCCATGAAATGGTTGATTACAGCTTCAAGAAAAAGAAATGAAAAATCTATGGCTGTTAAATTAGCACAAGAGATCTTAGCTGCTGCTAAAGAAGAAGGAGCTGCTGTAAAGAAAAGAGTTGATACTCATAAAATGGCTGAAGCAAATAAAGCCTTTTCACATTTCAGATTTTAATAATATAGCATGTCAAGAGATTTAAAATTTACAAGAAATATTGGTATAGCAGCTCACATTGATGCTGGTAAAACTACTACAACTGAAAGAGTTTTATTTTACACTGGTGTAAGTCATAAGATTGGAGAGGTGCACGATGGTGCAGCAACAATGGACTGGATGGAGCAAGAACAGGAAAGAGGTATCACGATTACTTCTGCTGCAACTACTTGTAGTTGGAACTTTCCGACTGATCAAGGAAAACCTATAGATGATACAAAGGCATATCACTTTAACATAATTGACACACCAGGTCACGTTGATTTTACTGTAGAGGTAAACAGGTCATTAAGAGTTTTAGACGGTCTTGTATTTTTGTTTTCTGCTGTTGATGGAGTTGAACCTCAATCTGAAACTAACTGGAGATTAGCAGACAATTACAAGGTGCCAAGAATAGGTTTTGTCAATAAAATGGACCGTCAAGGTTCTAATTTCTTAGGCGTTTGTAAACAAGTTATTGAAAAGCTTGGTTCAAAAGCTGTTCCTATTGTTCTTAATATTGGTGATGAAGAAGATTTTAAAGGAATCGTTGATCTTGTTAAAAATCAAGCTATTGTTTGGCATGATGACAATTATGGTTCAACATTTGATATAGTAGATATTCCAGATGACTTAAAAGAAGAAGCTGAAAGACTGAGAGGTGAATTAATTGAAGCTGTTGCTGAATATGACGAAAATCTTTTAGAAAAGTATTTTGAAGATCCTGACTCAATTACCGAGGATGAGGTTCATAATGCCCTTAGAGCTGCAACACAAGAAATCAGTATTATTCCAATGGTTTGTGGTTCTGCATTCAAAAATAAAGGTGTACAATTTTTATTAGATGCTGTTTGTAGGTACTTGCCTTCTCCAGTCGATAAAGATGCAATTATAGGAACTAAACCTGATTCTGAAGAAGAAATTTCTAGACTTCCAAGTGCAAACGAACCATTTTCTGCACTTGCATTTAAAATTGCTACTGATCCATATGTAGGGAGACTAGCATTTTTTAGAGTTTACTCAGGAAGACTTGATGCTGGTTCTTATATTTTAAATAATAGATCAGAAAATAGAGAGAGAATTTCCAGAATCTATCAAATGCATTCTAACAAGCAAAATGCTATTGATTACATTGAAGCTGGAGATATTGGTGCTGCAGTTGGTTTTAAAGATATTAAAACTGGTGATACCCTATCATCTGAGAAAGATCCTATAATTTTAGAGAGTATGGTTTTTCCTGATCCAGTTATTGGAGTTGCTGTTGAGCCAAAAACTAAAGCTGATGTTGACAAATTAGGTATGGCTCTTGGAAAACTTGCTGAAGAAGATCCAACCTTTCAGGTAAAAACTGATGAAGCATCTGGACAAACTGTTATTTCCGGAATGGGTGAGCTTCATCTTGATATTCTTGTTGATAGACTTAGAAGAGAGTTTAAGGTTGAAGTTAATCAAGGCCAACCTCAGGTTGAATATAAGGAGTCTCTAACGCAATCTGCAGACCACAGAGAGACTTATAAAAAGCAAACTGGTGGTCGTGGTAAATTTGCAGATATTGTATTTACAATTGAGCCAGGAGAAAAGGGTAAACCAGGACTTGAATTTGTTAATCTTATCAAAGGTGGAAATATTCCTAGAGAATATATTCCTTCTGTAGAAAAAGGTTTTAAAGATTCTATGAAAAATGGCCCTCTTGCTGGTTTTGAGGTAGACTCAATGAAAGTAACATTAAAAGATGGTTCATTCCACCCTGTGGATTCTGACTCTTTATCTTTTGAGTTAGCCGCTAAACTTGCTTTTAAAACTTCAGCTAAAGCTGCAAAAGCAGTTATTATGGAACCTATAATGAAACTTGAAGTAATCACTCCTGAAGAAAACATGGGTGATATAGTAGGTGATTTAAATAGAAGAAGAGGTCAAGTAAATTCAATGGATGATAGAGCTGGAGCTAAAGTTGTAAAAGGAGAAGTGCCACTATCTGAAATGTTCGGATATGTAACTTCACTTAGAACTCTTTCATCTGGTAGAGCTACATCAACTATGGAATTTTCACATTATGATCAAACTCCTTCAAATATCTCAGAAACTGTTATTTCTGAAGTAAAAGGAAATACAACAGATTAAACGAATAGATATGAGTCAAAAAATTAGAATAAAATTAAAATCTTACGATTATAACTTGGTTGACAAATCAGCTGATAAGATTGTCAAGACTGTAAAAAACACTGGAGCTATAGTTACGGGTCCTATACCTTTACCAACTCATAAAAAGATTTTCACTGTTCTAAGATCACCTCATGTAAACAAAAAATCAAGAGAGCAATTTAAGTTGTGTTCTTATAAAAGACTTATGGATATTTATAGTTCATCTTCAAAAACTGTTGATGCACTTATGAAATTAGAACTTCCTAGTGGAGTTGAAGTAGAAATTAAAGTATAATAATTATGTCAGGTATTATTGGAAAAAAAATTGGGATGACTAGTATTTACGATGAGAATGGTAAGAATATTCCTTGTACAATACTTCAAGCAGGTCCATGTACTATAACTCAGGTTAAAACTGATGATAAAGATGGTTATTCTTCTTTTCAGCTTGGTTTTGATGAGAAGTCTAAGAATACTACAAAGTCTTATGAAGGTCAGTTTAAGAAAAGTAAGTCTGCTACTATGAATAAGCTTGTTGAATTCAAAGGATTTGAAGGTGACCCTAAATTAGGAGACAAGATAACTGTTGATCATTTTTTAGAAGGAGAATTTGTAGATGTATCAGGTATTTCTAAAGGAAAAGGTTTTCAAGGTGTAGTAAAAAGACATGGTTTTAGAGGTGTTGGTGATTCTACTCATGGTCAACATAATAGATTAAGAGCTCCTGGTTCAATTGGTGCCGGTTCTAGTCCTTCTAGAGTTTTCAAGGGTATGAGAATGGCAGGTCAAACAGGTAACTCTAAAGTAAAAGTGCTAAATCTTAAAGTGGTTAAGATTATGCCTGAAGAAAATATTTTAATTGTAAAAGGAAGTGTTCCTGGTCACAATAATTCATATATAATTGTTCAAAAGTAATGGAACTTAAAGTACATAATATAAAAGGGAAAGAGACTGATAAAAAAGTCAAGTTAAATAAATCAATTTTTGGTATCGAACCTAATGATCATGCTATTTATCTTGATGTTAAGCAATATCTTGCTAATAACAGAAAGGGTCTCCATAAGTCAAAGGAAAGAGGTGAAATTGCAGGTAGTACAAGAAAGATTAAAAAACAAAAGGGTACAGGAACTGCAAGAGCTGGTAGTATTAAAAACCCATTATTTAGAGGTGGAGGTAGAGTTTTTGGTCCTAGACCTAGATCTTATGATCAAAAGGTTAACAAAAAAGTTAAAAAATTAGCTAGAAAATCTGCTCTTGCTTATAAAGCGAAAAATAAAGAAATTTTAATACTAGAGGATTTTAATCTTTCTAATCCAAAAACATCTGATTATATAAATATTATCAAAGCTTTTGGGCTTGAAACAAAAAAGACTTTAGTAGTTACTAGTGATATAAATAAAAATATATATTTGTCGTCACGAAATTTAAAAAATTCTAAAGTTGTAATTAACTCAGAATTAAACACTTATGAAATTACAGATGCTAATAACATCCTTATTTTAGAAAGTGCGGTTGAAGGAATTGAATCAACCTTGAAATAAATTAGATTATGGATATACTTATAAAACCAATATTAACTGAAAAAGCAACTAATGAAAGTGAATTGAGAAATTCATACACTTTTATTGTTTCTAAATCTGCGAACAAGGTTGAAATTAAAAAAGCTGTTGAATCCTTATATGGGGTTTCAGTTTCGAAAGTTAGAACCATGATCTATGGAGCTGAATCAAGAACAAGATTTACCAAAAAGGGAGTCCAAACCAGTAAAAAAGGTTCTTATAAAAAAGCAATTGTTAAAATTTCAGAGGGAGACAGAATTGACTTCTTTGCAAATCTATAATTATGCCAGTAAGAAAATTAAAACCGGTTACGCCGTCACAAAGATTTAGAGTTGTTAATGGATTTGATGCCATCACAACAGATAGTCCTGAAAAATCATTATTAACTACCATAAAAAGAACTGGTGGAAGAAATAATCATGGTAAAATGACTAGTAAGTATAGAGGTGGTGGACACAAGAAAAGATATAGAATTATTGATTTCAAAAGAGATAAGTTTGACGTATCTGCTGATGTAAAATCCATTGAATATGATCCAAATCGTTCTGCTTTTATATCTCTAATTGAATATAAAGACGGAGAAAAGAGATATATAGTTGCGCAAAATGGTTTAAAGGTTGGACAAAGTGTTGTTTCTGGAGAATCAGTTTCACCTGAAATTGGAAACGCCATGCCTATTAGCAAAATTCCTTTAGGTACAATTATTTCATGTATTGAGTTGAATCCAGGTAAGGGCGCTAGTATATCTAGAAGTGCTGGATCATTTGCTCAGCTTATGGCTAAAGATGGTAAATTTTGTACTGTTAAGCTTCCTTCTGGAGAAACTAGAATGATCCTTAATACTTGTTATGCTACAATAGGTGCAGTATCAAATTCTGATAATCAGCTTATTTCATCTGGTAAAGCTGGTAGAAAAAGATGGTTAGGTAGAAGACCAAGGACTAGACCAGTTGCTATGAACCCAGTAGATCACCCGATGGGAGGTGGAGAAGGTAAATCTTCAGGTGGTCATCCAAGATCTAAAAAAGGAATACCTGCTAAGGGTTACAGAACAAGATCTAAAAAGAAATCATCTTCTAAGTTTATAATTGAAAGAAGAAAAAAATAATATAGTATGTCAAGATCATTAAAAAAAGGACCATATGTTCATTTAAGCCTTCTTAAAAAGGTTAATAAAAATATTGAAGACAATAAGAAAGCTGTTATTAAAACATGGTCTAGATCTTCAATGATTATTCCTGATTTTGTGGGTCAAACGATTGCTGTTCATAACGGTAAACAATTTATCCCTGTTTATATAACAGAAAACATGGTTGGGCACAAGCTTGGAGAATTTTCTCCAACTAGATCGTTTAGAGGTCATACAGGAAATAAAAGATAAATAATATTGATTAATTAAATGGGATCAAGAAAAAGAAATAGCGCTGATAAAACTAAAGAAGCAAAAAAAGATATAGCTTTTGCTAAACTTAATAATTGTCCGACTTCTCCAAGAAAAATGCGTCTTGTGGCAGATCAGATAAGAGGAGAAGATATTGCAAATGCATTATCTATACTTAAGTTTAGTCCTAAAGAGGCATCAAGAAGATTGGAAAAACTTTTAGTTTCAGCAATATCTAACTGGCAGTCTAAAAATGAAGATGCTAACATTGATGCTGCTCAGCTTTTTGTTAAAGAAATTAGAGTAGATGGTGGAAGCATGTTAAAAAGAATAAGAACAGCTCCCCAAGGTAGAGCTCATAGAATTAGAAAGAGATCTAATCATGTAACATTAGTGCTTTCTTCAAAAACAATTAATTAAATGGGACAAAAGACAAATCCAATAGGAAATAGATTAGGTATTATCAGAGGTTGGGATTCTAACTGGTGGGGTGGAAGAGATTATGGTGATAAAATCGCAGAAGATGATAAGATTAGAAAATATATTTACGCTAGACTTTCACGTGCAAGTGTTTCTAGTGTTATAATAGAAAGAACACTTAAATTAATTATTATTACAATAACTACTGCTAGACCGGGAATAATTATTGGAAAGGCAGGATCTGAAGTTGATAAATTAAAGGAAGAATTAAAGAAAATTACATCTAAAGACATTCAACTTAATATATTTGAAATTAAGCGTCCCGAATTAGATGCTTTTCTCGTTGGAAACAGTATTGCAAGGCAAATTGAGAATAGAATTTCTTTTAGAAGAGCTATAAAAATGGCTATTGCTGCTGCAATGAGAATGAATGCTGAGGGAATTAAAATTCAAATATCTGGAAGGTTAAATGGTGCTGAAATGGCAAGGTCTGAATCTTATAAAGAGGGTAGAATTCCTCTTTCAACTTTTAGAGCTGATATTGACTATGCTATTGTTGAAGCGCATACAACTTACGGACGACTTGGAATAAAGGTTTGGATCATGAAAGGTGAAGTTTATGGTAAAAGAGAATTATCTCCATTAACTGGTATGAAAAAATCATCCAATAATTCTAAGAAAAACAATAGACAAAGAGATAGAAAAAATTAATTAGATATGTTACAACCTAAAAGAACCAAATTTAGAAAAGCGCAGAAGGGTAAAATGAAAGGTTTATCTCAAAGAGGTCATAGACTTTCTAATGGTATGTTTGGAATAAAATCTTTAGAATCTAAATTTATTACTTCAAGGCAAATTGAGGCTGCAAGGATTGCTGCTACTAGATATATGAAAAGAGAAGGTCAGCTTTGGATAAAAATATTTCCAGATAAACCAATCACTAAAAAGCCTCTTGAGGTTAGAATGGGTAAAGGAAAAGGTGCTCCAGAGTATTTTGTGGCAGTTGTTAAACCAGGTAGAGTTCTTTTTGAAGTATCTGGTGTGCCTGTAGCTGTTGCAAAGGAAGCTTTAAGACTAGCTGCTCAAAAATTACCAGTAACAACTAAATTTATTATTGCAAGAGATTTTAAAGGATATTATGAAAATTAGTGAAATAAGAAATATGTCAACTGATGAGTTAAACGAAAAGTTAACTGATACTTCTAAGAAGTTATCCCAGTTAAAATTTAATAACTCTGTTCAAACAATAGAAAATCCTCTTGAAATTAAAATTTTAAGAAGACAGCTTGCTAAGCTTAAAACTGTATTAAACGAAAAAAAATAAGATTAAATGTCAACAAGAAGTCTAAGAAAAGAAAGAATAGGTATAGTATCCTCTGATAAGATGGAAAAGTCTGTCGTAGTTGCAGAGGTTAAAAAGGTTAAACATCCTGTTTATGGAAAATTTGTTTTAAAGACAAAAAAGTATGTTGCTCATGATGAAAAGAACGACTGTAATGAGGGTGACACTGTAAGAATAATGGAGACAAGACCTATGAGTAAAACAAAAAAGTGGAGAATTGTAGAAATAATAGAAAGAGCAAAATAAAATGGTACAACAAGAATCAAGACTTAAGGTAGCTGATAATACTGGGGCAAAAGAAGTTCTCACCATACGTGTATTAGGTGGAACAAAGAGAAGGTATGCAAGAATTGGTGATAAAATTGTTGTCACAGTTAAGGATGCAACACCAAATGGAACAGTTAAAAAGGGTCAAGTTTCTATTGCTGTAGTTGTAAGAACAAAAAAAGAAGTTAGAAGACCAGATGGATCTTATATCAGATTTGATGAGAATGCGTGTGTATTACTTGCTCAAACTGGAGAAATGAGAGGAACAAGGGTATTTGGTCCTGTGGCTAGAGAATTGAGAGATAAACAATTTATGAAAATTGTTTCTCTTGCACCTGAAGTTTTATAATAGAGATATGAACAAGATTAAAATAAAAAAAGGAGATCAAGTAATAGTAATTGCTGGTGAGAATAAAGGTACAAAAGGTACTGTTCTTAAAGTATTATACAATTCAAATAAAGCCTTAGTTGAAGGAGTTAATACAGTTAAGAGACATACTAAGCCTAATTCTGAGAATCCAAAAGGTGGTATTATTGAAAAACAACTTCCGATTAATATTTCCAATTTATCTCTAATGACCAAAGAGGGGGAGACGACTAGAATTGGATTTAAAATTGAAGATGGAAAAAAAGTACGTATATCTACAAAATCTAAAGAAATTATTTAATTATGTCGAATACACCAAGATTAAAAGAAGATTATTCAAGTAAGATAGTTAATGAGCTTAAAGATAAGCTTGGATTAACAAATATAATGCAGGTACCTTCATTAGATAAAATTGTTATATCAAGAGGTGTAGGTGCTGCTGTGAGTGACAAAAAACTTATTGATCACGCTGTAGAGGAGTTAACTTTAATTTCTGGTCAAAAGGCTATTGCTACTCTTTCAAAGAAGGATGTTGCATCATTCAAACTTAGAAAAGGTACACCGATTGGAGCTAAAGTAACTTTGAGAGGTGATAGAATGTATGAGTTTCTAGACAGACTTATTACTATAGCATTACCAAGAGTTAGAGATTTTCAAGGGATAAAGGCTGATGGTTTTGATGGTAGAGGAAATTATAATCTTGGAATAAAAGAGCAAATAATATTTCCAGAAATTAATATTGATAAAGTGAATAAAATTTCGGGTATGGATATCACATTTGTAACTAATACAAACTCTGATAAAGAGGCAAAAGCATTATTAACAGATTTAGGATTACCTTTTAAAAAACAATAATATGGCAAAAGAATCAATGAAAGCAAGGGAGAGAAAAAGAGAACGTATAGTTGCAAAATATGCTGCTAAACGAAAGTCTTTAAAAGAAGCAAAAGATTATGTTGGTCTTCAGAAACTCCCAAAAAACGCTTCTCCAATTAGACTTCATAATAGGTGTAAGTTAACAGGAAGGCCTAAAGGTTATATTAGACAATTTGGTCTTTCTAGAGTAATGTTTAGAGAAATGGCTAATAAAGGTTTAATCCCAGGTGTAACAAAAGCAAGTTGGTAAATTAAAGATTATGTATACAGATACTATTGCAGATTATTTAACGAGAGTAAGAAACGCTAGCATGGCTGGTCATAAAGTTGTTGATATTCCATCTTCTAATATTAAGAAGGATATAACAAAAATTCTTTTTGATCAAGGCTATATTTTGAGCTATAAATTTGAAGATACAGATGACAAGCAAGGTAATATTAAAATTGCTTTGAAATACGATACAGTTTCTAAGCAACCAGTTATTAAAGAGATTCAAAGAATTAGTAAACCAGGTCTTAGAAAATATTCTAGTTCTCAAGAGTTTCCTAGAGTTTTAAATGGCTTAGGGATCTCTATTATATCTACCTCAAAAGGTGTTATGACTGGAAAACAAGCTGCTAGCCAGAATATAGGTGGTGAATTAATTTGTTATGTTTTTTAAAAAATAATTATGTCAAGAATAGGTAACAATCCGATAAGTATCCCAGAAGGCGTTTCAGTTAACGTTAATGGAGATATAATTACTGTAAAAGGTAAAAATGGTGAGATGAATCAAAATTTTGATGGTGTTAGTTTTGATATCTCTGATGACACTATCATAGTTAAGAGAAACTCTGAATCAAAAGATCATAAATCTAAACATGGATTATATAGAGCTCTTGTCTATAATATGGTTCTAGGTGTTTCAGATGGATTTACCCTAGAATTAGAATTAGTAGGGGTTGGTTATAGAGCAAATGCTTCAGGCCAAAAGCTAGATTTATCTCTAGGATTTTCTCATACAATTGCAATGAATATTGCGTCTGAGGTAAAAGTTGAAACAATTAATGAAAAAGGTAAAAATCCTATTATTAAACTATCATCTCCAGACAAACAACTGGTTGGTCACGTAGCGGCAAAAATAAGATCATTTAGAAGACCAGAACCATACAAAGGAAAAGGAATAAAATTTGTTGGTGAACAAATAAGAAGAAAAGCAGGTAAATCAGCATAATATGACAAATACTAAAACTTTCAGAAGAAATAGAATTAGACAAAGAATAAAGAAAGTAATCTCTGGTACTCCTGATTATCCTAGACTTTCTGTATTTAGAAGTAATAAAGAAATTTATTGCCAAGTAATTGATGACGTTAATGGAAAAACACTTCTACAAACATCTTCTAGAGACAAGGCTATCATTGATCTTAAATTAAAAACTAATACTGAAGTATCTTTTAATGTAGGTAAGTTAGTAGCTGAACAAGCTATTAAAAATGGTATTGAAAAAATAAAATTTGATAGAGGTGGTTATCTCTATCATGGTAGAGTAAAATCGCTAGCTGAAGGAGCAAGAGAAGGCGGACTTAAATTTTAAATATGTATAAAAATTATAAAAATATTGAACTTGTAAAACCTGCTGGTCTTGAACTTAAAGATAAACTAGTTGGAATTCAGAGAGTTACTAAGGTTACTAAAGGTGGTAGAGCTTTTGGTTTTTCTGCAATAGTTGTTGTAGGAGATGAAAACGGTGTGGTTGGTCATGGTCTTGGAAAAGCTAAAGAGGTTACAACTGCAATTTCAAAAGCTGTTGAGGACGCAAAGAAAAACTTAGTAAGAATACCAATTGAAAATGGTACTTTACCTCATGAACAAAAAGGTAAATTTGGTGGCTCCAGAGTATTTATAAAACCTGCTACGCCAGGTACTGGTGTTATTGCAGGTGGTGCAGTTAGAACAGTTTTAGAAGCTGTAGGAATTCAAAATGTACTTTCTAAATCTCAAGGTTCTTCAAACCCACATAATGTTGTGAAAGCAACCTTTGATGCATTATTAAATTTAAGAAGTCCATTAACAATATCAAGACAAAGAGGAATTTCACTAGATAAAGTTTTTAAAGGATGAGTAAAAAAATAAGAATAAAACAAGTAAGAAGCACAATTAGAAGAGTAGAGTCTCAGAAAAGAACTCTTGAAGCTCTAGGCTTAAGAAAAATTGGAATGGAAGTTGAACATGAACTTACTTCATCAATCAAAGGAATGATTGATAAGGTGAGCCACCTTGTTGAAGTTAATTCTATTAAATAATAATTATGAGTTTAAATAATTTAACACCTGCAAAAGGATCAAATAAAACTAGTGGTAAAAGACTTGGAAGAGGCCAAGGTTCAGGTAAAGGGAAAACTTCAGGAAGAGGTCATAATGGAGCACAGTCTAGATCTGGATATTCAAGGAAAATTGGTTTTGAAGGTGGACAGATGCCACTTCAAAGAAGGATACCAAAATTTGGTTTTAAAAATATTAACAGAATTGAATACAATACAATTAATATTGATGACATTCAGACTCTTGTTGATGATAAAAAAATAAAGAAAGATTTAACTATCGAAAAGATGGTAGAACTTAGACTTATAAAAAAAGGAAAATTAGTTAAGGTTTTAGGTCGTGGTAAAATTGATGTCCCTGTTAACATAACAGCTAATAAATTCTCTGCTACAGCAGAAAAACTTATTGAAAAAGCTGGTGGTAAAATCACTAAGATATAATAATGAACAAGCTAGTAGACATAATAAAAAGTATTTATAATATCAAAGAGTTAAGGGATAGAATCCTTTTTACTCTTGGTCTTTTATTAGTCTACAGACTTGGAGCTCAAGTTGTACTTCCAGGTGTTGACTCACTTGCTTTATCTGATCTTTCTTCAAGATCAGACGGTGGAGGACTTCTGGGAATTCTTAATGCTTTTACAGGTGGAGCTTTCGCTAATGCATCTATCTTTGCATTAGGTATTATGCCTTATATATCAGCATCTATTGTAGTTCAGCTTATGGGAGTTGCTCTTCCATATCTTCAAAAATTACAAAAAGAAGGAGAAAGTGGTAGGAAAAAAATAACACAAATCACTAGATGGTTAACTATTTTTATTTGTACAGTCCAAGCACCAGCATATCTTTATGGTTTGAGTGCTCTAGGTGTTCCTGATAGTGCTTTCATCTTCGGAAGAACTCCTATGTTTATCTTTACTTCTATTATAATCCTTGTAACAGGTTGTATTTTTGCTATGTGGCTTGGGGAAAAGATAACAGATAGAGGAATTGGTAATGGTATTTCACTTCTTATTACTGTTGGTATTGTTGCTACATTGCCACTTTCATTTACACAAAACTTAATTTCTAGAATATCTGAAAGTAATGGAGGCTTAATTATGGTTGTAATTGAATTAGCAGTTTGGCTTGTAATTATTTTGTTAAGCATACTCTTAGTTATGGCTGTAAGACAGATACCAGTTCAGTATGCAAGAAGAAATTCTGTTCCAGGATCTCAATCCTCTGGAATGGCTAAAAGACAATATATACCTCTTAAACTTAATGCTTCTGGTGTTATGCCAATTATATTTGCCCAAGCTTTAATGTTTGCACCTGCAACCATTGGAAGTGTTTTTGGAACATCATCTATAGGCCAATGGCTTCAAGCTAGTTTTTCTGATATTTTCGGATTATGGTACAATATTTTATTTGGTCTGTTAGTTGTAATTTTTACTTTCTTTTACACTGCAATAACAGTTCCAACAAATAAGATGTCAGACGATCTAAAAAGAAGCGGTGGTTTCGTTCCAGGAATCAGACCTGGTAATGAAACATCAGAATACCTTGATTCAGTTATGTCACACATAACTTTTCCTGGCTCATTATATTTAGCAGTAATTGCAGTTTTCCCTGCTATAGTTGTTCAATTAATTGGTATGCAGCAAGGTTGGGCTCTTTTTTTCGGAGGGACCTCTCTTTTAATTATGGTTGGAGTAGCAATAGATACGATACAACAAGTAAATGCATATTTACTTAATAATCATTATGATGGTCTAATGAAGTCTGGTTCAATGAGAAGTAAACCAACAATATAAATGGCAAAACAGAAATCCATAGAACAAGAAGGTAAGATTATTGAGGCACTCTCTAATGCTATGTTTAGAGTTGAACTAGAGAATGGTCATGTTGTAACAGCTCATATATCAGGAAAGATGAGACTACATTATATCAAGCTTTTACCAGGAGATAAAGTAAAGCTAGAAATGAGTCCTTATGATTTATCAAAAGCAAGAATAACATTTAGAATGTAATACATATTAAAATGAAAGTTAAAGCATCAATAAAAAAAAGAAGTAGTGAATGTAAAATCGTCAGAAGAAAAGGACGACTATATGTCATTAATAAAAAAAATCCAAGATTTAAACAAAGACAAGGTTAATTATGGCTAGAATTTCAGGAATTGATATACCAAAAGAAAAAAGAGGAGCAATCTCTTTAACATACATATATGGTATTGGTAAAAGCTTAGCAATTACAATATTAGAAAATGCAAAAGTAGATCCTAATAAAAAGGTTGCAGATTGGGATGATAAAGACATTGCAAGCGTAAGGGATGTAGTAAGTAGTCTTACTATCGAAGGTGAGCTAAGATCAGAAACTCAATTGAACATTAAAAGATTAATGGATATTGGAAGTTATAGAGGTATAAGACATAGAACCGGTCTTCCTTTAAGAGGTCAGAGAACAAAAAATAATTCTAGAACCAGAAAAGGTAAAAGAAAAACTGTAGCTAACAAGAAAAAAGCGACTAAGTAATTATGGCAAAATCAACTAACAAAAAAAGAAAAGTAATTGTAGATTCAGTAGGTGAAGCTCATATTAATGCTTCATTTAATAATATAATTATATCATTAACAAATTTAAAAGGTGAAGTAATTTCATGGTCTTCTGCTGGAAAAATGGGCTTTAGGGGTTCTAAAAAGAATACTCCCTTTGCTGCTCAAACAGCTGCTGAAGATTGTGCAAAGATTGCTTTTGACGCTGGTCTTAGAAGAATAAAAGTACTAGTTAAAGGACCAGGTAATGGAAGGGAGTCAGCAATCAGAACACTTCATAATAACGGTTTAGAGGTGTCAGAAATTATTGATGTTACACCTGTACCTCACAATGGATGTAGACCACCTAAAAGAAGAAGAGTTTAATTAATTATAATATAAATGGCAAGATATACAGGACCAAAAACAAAAATTTCTAGAAAGTTCGGTGAACCACTTTTTGGTGAAGACCGTACTTTAGAGAAAAAAAATTACCCTCCAGGACAACATGGTAACGCCAAGAGAAGAGGAAAAAAATCTGAATACGCTATTCAATTAATGGAAAAACAGAAAGCCAAGTATACTTATGGTATTCTTGAAAAACAGTTTAAAAACATTTATGATAAAGCTAATAGAGGGAAAGGTATTACAGGTGAATTATTACTTCAGCTTTGTGAATCTAGACTGGATAATGTTGTGTTTAGAATGGGTATTTCCAAAACACGAGATGGTGCTAGACAATTAGTTTCTCACAAACATGTTACTGTCAATGGCTCAATTGTGAATATTCCATCTTACACACTTAGACCTGGTGACATGGTATCAATTAGGGAAAAATCAAAATCATTAAAAGCTATTGAGAGCTCTCTTATGGAAAATAGCTCTGAATATGATTGGATCAAGTTTAATAGAGAAAGACTTGAAGGAGAGTTTGTTACAATTCCAGAAAGAGAGCAGATTCCAGAAAACATTAAAGAACAATTAATCGTTGAATTATACTCAAAATAAAAATTATGGCAATTTTAAACTTCCAAAAACCAGATAAAGTAATCATGATAGATTCTACGGAGTCTCATGGTAAATTTGAATTTAGACCTCTTGAACCAGGATATGGTTTAACTATAGGTAATGCTCTTAGAAGAGTTTTATTATCATCTTTAGAAGGTTATGCATTTACTTCTGTTAAAATAGAAGGCGTAGACCATGAATTTTCTACTATAGAAGGTGTTGTCGAGGATGTAACAGAAATCATTCTTAATATAAAACAGATAAGACTTAAAAGACAAATTGATGATGTTGAAAATGAAAAAATAACTGTTGTTGTTGGTAATCAGAAAGTTTTAAAAGCTTCAGATCTTCAAAAGTTTATTTCTGGTTTTCAAATCTTAAATCCAGATTTAGTGATTTGTAGTTTAGAAAAGAATGTAAAACTTTCAATTGAGCTAAATATTGAAAAAGGTAGAGGATATGTGCCTGCTGAAGAAAATAAAAAGCAAGGTGAATCTATCGGAGCAATTGCAATTGATTCTATATATACGCCCATCAAGAACGTCAAGTTTGATATTGAAAACTATAGAGTTGAACAAAAGACTGACTATGAAAAGTTAGTTTTTGAGATTGTTACGGATGGTTCTATACATCCAAAAGATGCTCTTACTGAAGCAGCTAAAATCTTAATTCATCACTTCATGTTATTTTCAGATGAGTTAATAACATTAGAAGCTGATGAAATTGCTCAATCTGAGACTTATGATGAAGAATCTCTTCACATGAGACAGCTCTTAAAAACTAAACTTATAGATATGGACTTATCTGTTAGAGCATTAAATTGTTTGAAAGCTGCAGAAGTTGATACATTAGGAGACCTAGTTTCATTTAATAAAAATGATTTAATGAAGTTTAGAAACTTTGGTAGAAAGTCTCTAACAGAATTAGAAGAGTTAGTAATACTTAAAGGTCTTTCATTTGGTATGGATCTTTCAAAATATAAATTAGACAAAGATTAAATATTAAATAATGAGACACGGTAAGAAAAATATTAAACTTGGAAGAAAAACTGCTCATAGAAAAGCTATGCTTGCTAATATGGCTATTTCTTTATTAGAGCACAAGAGAATTACTACAAGTTCAACAAAAGCTAAAGCCTTAAAAATATTTATTGAGCCATTAATTACTAAATCTAAGAATGACAATGTTCATAATAGAAGATTATGTTTTAGTAAGCTAAGAAACAAATTAGGTGTTCAAATTTTATTTGATGAAATTTCAAAAAAGATTGCAGATAGGCCAGGTGGTTATACAAGAATTATCAAATTAGGTAACAGATTAGGTGATAATGCATCTATGGCTATGATTGAATTAGTTGACTTTAATAATACTTATAACAGCTCTCCTTCATCTGTAGAAGTTGAAGAGCCAGTTGCAGAACCTAGCTCTGAATAGTCATCTTAAAAAGTAATTAACAAAAGGATATATGTTTTTTCATATATCCTTTTTTTGTTTAATTTTACTTTCCGAAATGTCCAATGTAAAAAGAAAAAAAGGTCTAGTCCTATTAGCTGATGGTACTACTTTTTATGGTCGTTCTGCTGGGATTGAAGGCACGTCTTACGGTGAAATTTGTTTTAATACTGGAGTAACTGGTTATCAGGAAATATTTACTGATCCTTCTTACTATGGCCAAATCATGGTTACAACCACCTCTCATATTGGAAATTATGGTATTAAGATGTCTGAATCTCAATCCAAAAAAATATTTATTAGTGGGTTAATTTGTAAATCATTTAGTTCCGTTAACTCTAGATCTAACTCCGAATCATTAAAGAAGTGGTTTCAATCAAATAATCTTGTCACTTTGTGTGATATAGATACTAGAGCATTAGTGAGGTACATTAGGGATAATGGTGCCATGAATGTAGCAATCACTACAGAGATCGATAAAATTGACGATATACAGAAGACATTAAAAGATTTTCCAGTTATGGATGGTTTAGAGTTAGCATCAAAAGTGTCAACTAATAGGCCTTATGAGTACGGTAATAGTAATTCTGAAATAAGACTAGCTGTAATTGACCTTGGTATAAAGAAAAATATACTGGATAATTTTTCTAAAAGAAATATTTTTATGAAAGTTTTTCCTTTAGACACTAATCTCGAAGAAATGTTAGAATTTAAACCAAATGGGTTTTTTCTTTCAAATGGACCTGGAGATCCTCAACCTTTAACAAAGGTCATTAATACTACTAAACAAATACTTGATAAAGACTATCCTTTATTTGGAATATGTCTTGGTCACCAAGTTATAGCTCTTGCTAATGGAATTAAAACCTATAAAATGTTTAATGGACATAGAGGTATAAATCATCCTGTTTTAAATTTAAATACAGGAAAGGGTGAAATAACATCTCAGAACCATGGATTCGCTGTTGATTATGATACAGCTATATCAAATAAATCCGTAAAAATATCACATAAGCATCTAAATGATCAAACAGTAGCTGGTCTTGAGATAAAAGGAAAAAAGTGTTTTTCTGTTCAATACCATCCAGAAGCAGGACCTGGTCCTAATGACGGAAATTATCTTTTTGATCAATTTTTAACTAAACTTAAATAACATGACTAAAATAAGAGCTATAGTTGCTAGACAAATTTTTGATTCAAGAGGAAATCCTACTGTTGAAACTGATGTTATAACAACAAATGGTATTATGGGAAGAGCTGCTGTTCCGTCAGGAGCCTCAACTGGCCAACATGAAGCTGTAGAGCTTAGAGATGGTACTAATAATTATATGGGAAAGTCTGTTTATAAAGCTGTAAAAAATGTAAATGATATAATTTTTAAAGAACTAGAACATTTATCTGTATTTGATCAATCTTTAATAGATTCAAAGATGATAAGCTTAGATAATACTCCAAACAAATCTAAGCTCGGTGCTAATGCAATTTTATCAGTTTCCTTAGCTGTTTCAAAAGCTGCAGCACTTGAAAAAAATATTTCACTTTTTAAATATTTGGGTAATGAAAATTCAAATGTCCTTCCAGTTCCTTTAATGAATATAATAAACGGTGGTAGCCACTCTGATTCTCCAATTTCATTTCAGGAATTTATGATTGTGCCAGTTGGAGCTTCAAGCTTTAGTCATGCACTTCAAATAGGTAATGAGGTGTTTCATAATTTAAAATCCATTCTTAAGTCCAGAGGTCTTTCAACAGCAGTTGGCGATGAGGGAGGATTTGCTCCAGATTTAGATGGAACAGATGATGCTATTACAACGATAATCCAAGCAGTGGAAAAAGCAGGATATCAGATGAAAAAAGATGTTATGATTGCTCTTGATTGTGCTGCATCTGAATTTTATAAAGACAATCTTTATGATTATTCAATATTTGAAAAAAACAATACTTCTCGATTAACTTCAGCTGAACAAGTTGACTTTTTGGTCGATCTTTGTAACAAATATCCTATAATTTCAATTGAAGATGGAATGGATGAAGATGATTGGGATGGGTGGAAGCTACTAACAGACAAGATTGGTGATAAAGTTCAATTAGTTGGTGATGATCTTTTTGTTACGGATATTTCTAGATTATCCAAAGGAATCAATGAGAAAATAGGTAATTCTATTTTGATAAAGTTTAATCAAGTTGGATCATTAACTGAAACAATTTCTTCTATAAATCTTGCTTCTGAAAATAACTTTACCTCAGTAATCTCTCATAGATCTGGAGAAACAGAGGATTCTACAATTGCAGACTTATGTGTTGCCTTTAATACAGGTCAAATAAAAACTGGTTCAATGTCTAGGAGTGATAGAATGTCTAAGTATAACCAATTACTAAGAATTGAAGAAGAACTTGGAGATAAATCTAAATATCTTGGAAAAAGTGCCTTTAATTTGAACCTTTAGAAATTTAAATTTTATTTAATTTTTTTCTTAACTGCAGGTAATCTAAATTTGTGTAAACACTTAATTGATGGATAAAACTGCAAAAATTGAATTTAACGGCAAGTCTTATACTTTTCCTGTTATAACAGGGTCAGAAAATGAAGAAGCAATTGATATTAAGAATTTAAGATCTGAAGTAGGTCTCATTACTTATGATCCTGGCTACAAGAATACAGGTCATTGTATTAGTAATATAACATATCTTGACGGGGAAAATGGAATTCTCAGATATAGAGGTTATTCAGTTGAAGAATTATGTCAAAAAAAATCATTTCTTGAGGTTACATATTTATTAATTTTTGGCGATTTACCATCTCAAGCTCAAATTGAAAAATTTCAAAATGATATTAGAGAAGAATCACTTGTTGATGAAGACTTAAAACAAATCTTTAAAAGCTTTCCTAAATCTGCTCATCCAATGGGTGTTTTATCATCTTTAACTTCTGCTTTAATAGCATTTAATCCTCAGAATGAAACAAAAATTTCTTTGAAAGGTGAAGATGATATTTCTATAGATGATAAAATGTATTTATCTACGGTAAGACTTCTTGCCAAGTTTCCAATTATGTCTTCTTGGACTTTGCGTAAGATTAAGGGGCTACCTTTAAATTACAGTAATAATAAGCTTTCCTACACTGAAAATATTGCATACATGATGTTTGCGAAACCTAATCAAGAATATATTCAAAATGATATTATAGTTAATGCACTTAATACTCTTTTAATACTTCATGCTGATCATGAACAAAATTGCTCTACTTCAACTGTAAGAATAGTTGGATCATCATATGCCGGATTGTATGCCTCTATTTCAGCTGGAATTTCAGCTTTATGGGGAAGACTTCATGGTGGCGCAAATCAGGCTGTTATCGAAATGCTAGAGCTTATAAAGAACGACAACTCGGATATTGATAAATATCTTAATAAGGCTAAAGATAAATCTGACCCTTTCAGATTAATGGGATTTGGTCATAGAGTTTATAAAAATTTTGATCCAAGAGCAAAAATTATTAAGAAAGCTGCTGACCAGGTTTTAAATGATTTAGGTATCGATGATCCAATTCTTGATATTGCTAAATCAATTGAAAAAAAGGCTTTAAATGATGAGTATTTTATCCAAAAGAAATTATATCCAAATGTAGATTTCTATTCAGGTATTATTTACAGGGCATTGGGTATCCCAACTGATATGTTTACGGTAATGTTTGCTCTAGGTAGGATACCGGGATGGATAGCTCAATGGAAAGAAATGAGAGATTCTAATAATCCAATAGGTAGACCACGACAAGTCTACAATGGTCCAACTCATAGAACAATTTCATAAAATATCAGATGGAAATCAAATCAGAGATTTCAAATTTAACTTCTAATTTTTTAAATAAAAATTATGCTATTAAAGTTGAAAAAATTGAAATCCAAAATACTAAAAAAGATTTTGTAGGTGATTTTACTATAGTTCTTTTTCCTTTTTTTAAGTTGATCAGTAAAAATCAAATATCAAAACTTGGAATATTACTAGGAGAAAATTTAATTGAAAATTCAGTCAATTTTACTGATTACAATATCGTTGGTGGATTTTTAAATCTCACAGTTTCAGATAGATACTATATAGATTTTTTAGATACTATTAAAGATGATTTAAATTTTGGTAAATCTGAAGGTAAAAATGAAACTTATATTGTTGAGTTTTCATCTCCAAATACAAACAAACCTCTTCACTTGGGTCACATAAGGAATAATCTATTAGGTTACTCTATTTCTAAAATTTTGGAAGCTAATGGAAAAAAAGTTCAAAAGGTTCAAATAATTAATGACCGTGGTATTCATATCTGTAAATCCATGGTTGCATGGAAAAAATTTGCACAAGGAGCTACTCCTGAATCTGAAAATATTAAAGGAGATAAATTCGTTGGTGATTACTATATAATGTTTGATAAAATTCATAAAGATCAAATGAAGCAACTTATTGATTCTGGCATCGACAAGGATGCTGCTGCTGAAAATACTGAGATAATGAAAGCTGCAAAACAAGAGTTAATGAATTGGGAAGACAATATTAAAGAAACTAGGCAGGTTTGGAAAATGATGAATGATTGGGTGTATGATGGATTTGAGAAGACATATGAGTTGCTTGGTGTGTCTTTTGATAAAAACTATTATGAAAGTGAAACCTATCTCTTGGGAAAAAATATAATGGAGGAAGGTCTTAAAAAAAATGTATTATACAAAAGAGAAGATTCTTCTGTTTGGATTAATCTTGATAATGAAGGCCTCGATGAAAAACTTTTATTGAGATCTGATGGCACTTCAGTTTATATGACTCAAGATCTAGGAACAGCAGTTCAAAGAATTGCAGATAATTCTAATGTTAGAGGTATGATTTATACTGTAGGTAATGAACAAGATTATCATTTTAAAGTACTCTTTAAAATATTAAAGAGATTAGGATACGATTGGGCTGATAACTTATTTCATTTAAGTTATGGTATGGTTGATCTTCCTTCAGGTAAAATGAAGAGTAGAGAAGGTACTGTTGTAGATGCAGATGACTTAATATACAATCTTATTGATACTGTTAAAGAAACTACCGAAAGTTTAGATAAGTATAAATCAAATAATGAAATTCTAGATTTTGATGAATATAAGAAAATAGCATTAGGGGCACTTAAATATTATATTTTAAAAGTTGATCCTAAGAAGAATATTTTATTTAATCCTGAAGAGTCAATTGATTTAAGTGGTAATACTGGACCATTTATTCAGTATGCTTATGTTAGAATTCAATCAATATTAAAAAAAGTAAATAAAGATATTTTAATAGACAAGGACTATCAGCTTAATGAAAAGGAGAAAGAAGTTCTAAAAATAATTTATGAATATCCTTCTGTAATTCTTGGTTCATACAAAGAGCTTTCACCTGCACTTATTGCAAATTATCTATATGATCTAGTTAAAAATTATAATTCGCTTTATCAGAATTACCATATATTAAATTCGGAAACTAAAGAATCGACTTCTGTACGGTTAATTATTTCTCAAAAAACAAGCCACATAATAGAATCTTCTTGTGATCTATTAGGTATTGATTTACCAAACAAAATGTAAAAAAAAAGTCACCCGAAGGTGACTTTTAAACTTTTTGAGTGTTAAATTACTTAGATACAGCAAGGTTATACACAACAAGACCGAAACCGATTTTGTTAACTGCATCACCAATGTTATAGATAACATCCATTTGACCTGCAAGGCCACTAAACAATCCACTATACCATCCGTCAGTACCAGCCATATATCCAATTGGATAAATAGCCCAACCTATGAATACGAATTTAACTAGCATTTTATGTGCACTCTCAACGTTACCACCTGCAGATTTTGCAAGTTTTGCTGCGCCACCCATAGCAACTTCATGAAGTATCAAGAAGTAAGCTATACCTGATGCTAGACCCCATAATTGAGCATCTAGTCCCATTATACCTGCCTCACCGAAGTATCCAGTGACAAGCATAATGACTGAAAGAGCAATTAATTTCCATAACAGGCTTTTAGAAGCGCCTGATGGCTTTAAAATTAGATAGAACTCAACACACATTAGTGGAACAGTTAATATCCAATCTACATATCTGTAAGCGGTTGTTATATCGCCTTCCATTGCAGCATTTCTCATATAGTAATAATGAAGAGCTGCTATAGCAGTAATAAGAGCTGAAACAAGCATAGAAGTTTTCCACTTATCAGCTACTAAATTCATAGCATTGAAAAAGAAAAGAGTTGCCGCAAACATTGCCGCAAAACCAATCCAAAAAGTGAAATCTGTCAAGCTTAAATCAGTTGCTAAAACTGGTAAAATACTTAATAAATTTTCCATAATTAAATTAATTATTGTTTATGAAAAGTAAATTAAATAAAATAATGGATTAAAAAAAGATTATTTAAAAAAAAATCATATCTTTTTTTGCGAATATTTCAATGATTTATGAATAATATTATCAAATCAAGAATTTCTATATTTTTATTTTCTATAATTATAAGTTATTTATTATCAGATGTTTATGAAAATATTTTAGGTTTTATCTTAATCTTATCAATTGGAGTAATTCATGGTGCTAATGACCTGTTGATAATTAAAAATTATACATTAAATAAATCTATTAATGGTCAATTTTTATACTTCTTTTATTATGTGAGTATAGTGCTTCTTGGCTTTTTATTTTTTTATGTGCTCCCAGCTTTAGCGTTAGTGTCATTTATTCTAATTTCTATCTATCATTTTGGTGAACAATATTGGGAAGTGAATCTGCGTAATACTAAAATTAATCGCACTAATAAATTATTTTTAATTATTTCTCATGGACTAATTTTTTTCATAACCATATTTATGAATAATCTTATTACTGTTAATGAAGTTTTAACCTCATTTAATTTTATTGAGCTTAATTATTCAAGTTTACTGATTGCAATTTCTTTATTTTTAATTATATATATATTTATACTACTTAAATTCAAGAACTTAAGAAAGTTCTTATTAAATGAAATTTTATTCTTTTTCCTACTTTTTATTTTGACAATTAATGCCACTTTAATTTATGGATTTGCTATTTATTTTATTTTTTTCCATAGTATCTTATCTATAAGAGATCAAGTAAGATTTATTTATAATGATGATAGTAAAGAAAATATTAGAAATTATATTAAAATCTCTTTACCATATTTCTTTCTTGCCTTGTCCTTTCTCTTTGTTTTTTATTTTACTATTGATTTAGAAAAAATAAATTTATTGCAAATACTTTTTACATTTATTGCTGCAATTACATTTCCTCATGTTATAGTAATTGAAAAAATGTATAGGCATATGAAATAGGTTTTTAATTCAATATGTATATTTGAAAAAATAACTCTATGAAAATAATTGATGGAAAAAAAATATCTATTGAGGTTTTAGATGAGATTAAAGCATCTGTATCCCATAGAGTTGAAAATAATCTTAAAATTCCACATCTTGCTGCAGTTCTTGTTGGAGATGATGGCCCTAGTCAGACTTATGTGAATAGCAAAATAAAAGCTTGCAATCGAGTAGGTTTTCAATCCTCCCTTTTTAAGTTTGATAAATCTATCTTAGAGAATGAACTTATTAATGAAATTCAAAAGATAAATATCAATAATAATATCGATGGTTTTATAGTCCAACTTCCACTTCCAAATGAAATAAATCAAGAAAATATTCTTAATGAAGTTAGTCCATATAAAGATGTTGACGGTTTTCACCCAATTAATTATGGTAAAATGGCACTTGGCATTGATACTTTTCTTCCAGCTACTCCTGCAGGAATAATTGAGTTAATTCAAAGGTGTAATATAGATCTAAAAAGTAAAAAATGTTTAGTTATAGGTCGGAGTCAAATTGTGGGACGTCCCATTAGTATTTTACTAAGTCAAAATAAAATTTTTGGAAACGCAACTGTAACTGTAGCTCATAGTAAATCCGATAATTTAAAACAATTGTGTCTTGAATCTGATGTTATCATATCTGCAATTGGTATTCCAGAATTTATTAAAGGGGATATGATTAAATTAGGATCAACAATTATTGATGTTGGAATATCAAGAGTTGATGACAATTCTTCAGAAAAAGGATATAAAATTGTTGGTGATGCGGACTTTAAAAGTGTCTCTGAAAAAGTTGATTATATTACTCCCGTTCCTGGTGGAGTTGGCCCTATGACTATAGCTATGCTATTAAAGAACACTCTTAAGGCTTGTAGTTTAAATGATTAACTATTCAATCTTATTCATTAAACTATAAATCTTTAATATTAATAGTCCAAATAGAACACTAGAAATAATAAGTAATTGATTTGTTAGACCAGTAGAAGAAAAAGATAACCTTATAAGAATTGTACAAATTATAAATCCAGTATTTCGCATAATCTGACTATATCTTTCTGTATAGAGGAATGATAGCAGCAGAATAAACACATCTGCAATAATTAATATAGAGAAAAAGGTATTGTAAAAAACTTCATTTACATAGTAAAATGAACTAGCAAAATTGGAATCTAGTCCAATTGAATACCAGTTATAAATACCAATTATAAACAAGCATATCATTACTGGAATTAGGGTAATACTTATTATTTTTTTAGAACTGATAAAGCGATCTATATTATTAAAAGCTTTCTTATTTTCAATTCTAGATTTAACAAGGTTAAATAGGTATATCAAAAAGAAAAGTATCAATATACATATTAGATCATAAGTAATCTGAAGATTATATGGGTTTTGAAACCAGTAATCTGTGTCTAAATTAAGTTTAGGGATATCATAAAAAATTCTTCTTATAATTATTAGAGAAATAATCTCAAATTGTTTTAGAATAGAAGTTGTAAATGATCTTGGCAAATAAAATATTAATAAGAAAATCTCATAATATAAAATTATTGAGAACGGAGTGTAAATAGCAGAAATAGGGTTAGTAAGTAAAAGACTTTCGGTAGCAAAATCAATAATTGAATAATTATTTAAAAGAACAAGAGATAAATGAAATATAAATCCAATTGTAGCAGTCCAAATTGTAATGCTTTCAATTTTTTTTCTGTTTACTTCAGAAAAAATTCCATCAAAAATTCTAGTTCCTATACTAAGCATATTTATATTTTAGTTGAGAATAGCATATTCATATCTTTAAATGATTTGAATTCAAGTGCATTTCCTGAATTATCATAAAAAAACATCGTCTTTTGTTCTCCTGGAAGTCCAGCAAATCTTATATATGGTTCAATTATAAATTGAATTTTGTTTTCTGTTAATGAATTAGAAAGTTTATCAAAGTCATCCCATGTAATTACAACTCCAAAATGAGGAACTGGAACAGATTTGCCGTCAACTTCATTATGATGATTTTTCACTTCATGATTAGGATCAACGTGAATTACTAATTGATGTCCAAAAAAATCATAATCTGCCCATTCATTTGATTCTCTGCCTGGTTTACACCCTAAAGTATTTTGATAAAATTTTTTAGATTCAGATAAATTTTTTACGGGTATTGCTAGATGAAAAGGGGATAATTTTGTCATAACTTATTCAATATAATAAATATTTCTTTCTAATTTTTTTAAACTTTTCAATACCCTCTTGCCACGTGCCTCTAATTTTAGATTCACTAACACCCTGGACTATTTGTTTTTTAAGATTAGAAGTGCCTGATAGTTTATCAAAATCACTTCTAAAAAATTTATTTTTGTCAATAAATTGATTGTATGACTTTATTAACCATTTGAGTTCAATTCTATTATTTGTTTTGTAATTTCTTAGGTCTTCTCCTTTTGATTTAATCCCTTTTAATTTTGGATTTTGACTTCCAAAATTTGATTTAGGTGTAAAGCTAAAAATTCCTTCAAAGTCTGGATGACCATAAATTTGAAATTGATTTTCAGTTCCCCTTCCAACACTTACCTCTGTTTTTTCAAGAAATGCTAAACTTGGGTATAGATATATTGATTGTAAATTAGGTAAATTAGGGGAAGGCCTTATAGTTGGCTCGTATTTAGATTTATGATTATAATTTTTAATTTTTATTACTTCTAATTCAGCTTTTATTCCATTTTCAAGCCACCCTTCTCCATTTATCATCTTACCATATTCTCCAATGGTCATTCCGTAAACTATTGGCACAGGATGTAATCCAATAAAACTTTTGTTGTTAAGATCTAATATAGGCCCATCAATATAAAAAGAGTTAGGATTAGGTCTGTCTAAAATTATCATTTTTTTATTTGTTCTTGCTACCGCTTCCATCGCATAATGAAGTGTTGACAGATAAGTGTAAAATCTAACTCCAACATCTTGAATATCAAATACTAATATATCAACATCTTGAATATCTGTATCTTTAATTTTTCTATTTTTCCCATATAAAGACAGCACTTTTATTGATTTGTAAAATCCATTATCAATCTTTTCACCGTCATCTTTATCTCCTAAAAAACCATGTTCAGGGCTAAAAATTGTTTTTATTTGCACACCTCTCTTTAGCAATGTGTCTATTAAATGAATACTTGAGTTATTAGATCTTATTACACTTGTGTTATTAGCTATTACAGCAATTTTTTTATTTTCTAATTTATCTAGGTATAATTCCAATACTTCAGATCCTGGAATTATTTCTTGTGAAGATAATTGGGTAATAGGAGAGGAAATCAGTATAAATAAAAGTGTATTTTTGAATAAAGTATTTATTTTGAATTTACCTTTTTTCATATATAGAAAGTTAAGATCTAGTAATGATAAAAGTAATATATCATCACGTATAATAAAAATAGCAGTTACTTCTGTTTTTCTTGGTGTTTTTGTTTCTTTATCTTCAATCTCTATTGGTAAAGGACTTCAGTTAGCAATTAAAGATAAATTGTATAGTTTAAGTCCTGATATAGTAATTTCTACTTACGAAAATAATTCTCGTGGAATTGATTCAGAGAAAATAAATAATTTTGAATCTATAAATACTCAAATAAATGCTTTATTTCCATCCTTGCAATTTGAATACATAATTGAAAAACCTACTTTAATATCAAATAATAAATCATTTGAGACTGTTGTTTTTAGAGGAATTAAAGATGGATATAATTTTGAAAATTTTAATAAATTCATTCTAGATTCAAAGACTTTGATTAATATTTCTAATCAAGAAATTGCCATTTCAAAATCTTTAGCTGATAAACTTGAAATAATAGTTGGGCAGAATCTCAATCTTTATTTCCAAGTAAACAATAACCAGAAAATTCCAAATTTAAGATCATTAACTGTCTCTTATATTTTTAATACTGATTTCCCTGATTTTGATAACAATTATGTTATTGGGAATATAGAAACACTTCAAAATATATATAAATGGGGTAAAAATGATTATGCTAGTATAGGAATTAATATTGAAGATAAATCAAAAATCTCATTAATTGAAGACAAAATTTCTTCCCTTAATTCTTTTAAAAAAAACAATTTGTCTATTAGGTCAATTCAATCAAAGTATGGTAATATTTTTAGTTGGATTTCTATTTTTGATTTTAATATAATCGTAATCACCTCATTAATGATTTTAGTAGCAATAATTAGTATAATTATTTCATTGTTTATTTTAATTTTTGAAAAAGTTAAAATGATTGGTATTATGACTGCTATGGGTTCAACTAATCAATCTTTAAGTAGAATATTTATATATCAAGGCATTGAAATTATATTGAAGGGTATGATCCCAGCTAATATATTATTTCTATTAATATCTGTTATTCAAAATGCTTATAGATTTATAAAGTTAAATTCAGATGATTACTATGTTGAATCAATTCCATTTATGTTAGAGCCATCTTATATAATCTCTTTAAATTTTATCTTTATTCTAATAAGTTTTATAATACTATCTATTACTTTTGTTTCAATAACAAGATTTACTCCTAAGCTTAACATAAATTCATAAATGCAATATTTTAAAAATATTCTTGAAACAATTGGAAATACTCCATTAATTAAATTGAATGAAACTACTAAATCAGTAAATTCTGAGGTATTTGTTAAGGTTGAAAGTTTCAATCCCGGTAATTCTGTAAAAGATAGGATGGCTGTGAAAATGATTGAGGATGCAGAAAAAAATGGAAAGCTAAAGCCTGGAGGAACTATTGTTGAAGGAACTTCTGGAAATACAGGTATGGGTCTTGCTTTAGCATCCATAATTAAAGGGTATAAGCTAATATGTGTATCTAATGATAAACAGTCTAAAGAAAAATTTGATGTTTTAAGAGCTATGGGGGCTGAAGTTGTTGTCTGTCCAACAAATGTTGAGGCTAGCGATCCTAGATCGTATTATTCAGTCTCAAAAAGAATTTCTGAAGAAACCAAAAACTCTTGGTATGTAAATCAGTATGATAATCCCTCAAATGCAATTGCACATTATGAATCAACAGGACCTGAAATCTGGAAACAAACAAATGGTAAAATTGACCATTTTGTAGTTGGTGTTGGAACAGGAGGGACTATTTCTGGTGTTGGAAAATTTTTAAAAGAAAAAAAGCCAAGTGTAAAAATATGGGGTATTGATACTTTTGGATCTGTTTTTAAAAAATATCATGAAACAGGAATCTTTGATGAAAATGAAATCTATCCATATTCAACTGAGGGTATAGGGGAGGATATACTTCCAAAAAATGTTGATTTTAATGTAATTGATCATTTTGAGAAAGTTACTGATAAAGATGCTGCTATTTATACTAGAAAGTTAGCCAGAGAGGAAGGTATTTTTGCTGGAAACTCTTGTGGGGCTGCAATTGCTGGAGTTATTCAATTGAAAGAAAATTTTAAAAAAAACCAAGTAGTAGTAGCTCTGCTTCATGATTCTGGAAGCAGATATATTGGGAAAATATATAATGATGATTGGATGAAAGAAAAAGGGTTTATTTAGTTAATCCCTAAAAACACCTTTAGGAAATGAAACTAGACTTTCAAACCCATTTTTATTAATCGTTGAAATACCAAAAATAAAGTTGTCAATTACTATTCCTTCTAAAGTATAATTATCTTTTTTGTCAATTAACCTGCTGTTATCCCAGGTGGCTGAAGTAGTTTCGCGCCAATAGATTTTATAACCTTTAATTGATTGATCCTTTGGATGCTCCCATCTAAATTTAACACTAGGCTCAACTATTCCTCCGATTTTTATATTTATGGGTGGCTTAGGAGATGAAGCTATACTAGCTAATGAAATAGCATTTACTGCTGTTAGTTTAGCAGCATATTTAAAATTTACACCTGATAAAACATCTCCATATTTTATTCCGTTTTCAACTCTAATATCATTATGTTGTCTATTGTAATTTTCATGTGCTTCCATAATTCTAATTCCCGCCATTCCTTCGTCGTTAAAAGGTCTATGGTGACCACCTCTTCCAAATCGATCTAATCTGTAGATCATGATAGGGTTTAATTCTGGCATGTATTTTTTAACTGTTTTGTGGACATATCTTGCTAGTTGTCTTGAATCTCCATCATTTTCGCCACCACCAGTTCTCATATTGAGTTCACTTGAATATTTTGAATTAAAATAAAACGGTTCAGAAAAAATTCTAAAACTCCTATTATCAATAACACCATCTACACCTTCAATGTTTCCAATCATATCATTATTTAAAATTCCGATGACATCCCATCCATTTTTTTTGGCATATTTAGCTAGACTTTTACCACCGTATAACCCTTGTTCTTCTCCGCTTAATCCAACATATATAATACTATTTTCAAATTTATATTTAGATAGAACTCTGGCAGCCTCAATTGTGCCAGCCATTCCACTGGCATTATCGTTTGCACCAGGAGAATCATCTTTATAATTTGTTGGGTCTGATATTCTGGAATCTATATCTCCACTCATTATAATAAACCTATTGGGGTTTTTTGTGCCTCTTTGTATAGCTACCACGTTATAAATCCAGGTCGGAAAAATAATTCTATCCCCTTCCGTAACATAGCTTTTTTCGTAGAAAACTTCTAAACAGTTATTGCATTCGCTAGAAATTGCCTCAAATTCTTTTTTAATCCACCTTCTAGCAGCTCCAATTCCTCTTGTTTTGGATAATGTATCGCTTAATGAATGTCTTGTACCAAAGGAAACTAATTTAGTAATATCTTTTTCTATTCTTTTAGATGAAACTTCATCAATTATATCATAAAGCATTGAATCTTGTGCATTTATATTTGGCAACCAAATAACGAGTGATAATGCGATACAATTGAATAATTTAGTCACTAGAAACAGTATTTATTCTCTGATATTATTTTATTTGCAATTCTTGTTTTTAAATCAAAGATATTTGGATTTTCAGAGTAGTGTAATTTTTCTAGAATTGATGAATAAATTTCATCTTGATCCTGAGAGCTAATTATACTATTTGTAACATCTCTTGATTTTTTTTGAACTATTTGAGTTGCTTCATAAATATATAATCTAGTCATATTTATTTGATCAGATTGATCTTTCTCTGAACTTCTTTCAATATTTTTAATTGTTCTTTTTAAAGTAGATTCAGATAGATAAGCCTCAATTGCTATGTCAGATAAACTTAAAAGAACTTGCTGATTTTTATCAATTTCTGGACCATATTTCTCAAATGCTTTACCTAATAATAGTAAGAAGATTCTTTTAATATTTTCAACTATAATGGTCTCATCTTTCAATACTTCTGAACTTTCGTTAACTGATAAAGGTTTATTATTTAAAATATCTTGGTAAGGTGTCATTATATCAAGACTTCCTTTCATTGCTTTTTTAAGTAACATTCCTATAATAAGCATTCTATTTATCTCATTTGTGCCCTCATATATCCTACCAATTCTAGAATCTCTCCATGCGCTTTCGATAGGTGCTTCAGCAGAAAAACCCATTCCACCAAAAATTTGTATTCCTTCATCTGCACAATTTTGCATATCCTCTGAAATAGCTACTTTTAGAATTGAACATTCTAAAGCAAATTCTTCAATACCTTTAAGTTCAGATTCTGATTTACTAAGACCATTAGATAGGTATTCATCCATTTTTAACTGAACATCACTTGCGGCTCTATAGCATGCAGATTCTCCAGCATAACAAGATGTAGCCATAGTAGCTATTTTTTCTTTAATTGCACCAAAATTTGAAATTGGTTGCTTGAATTGCACTCTATTATTTGCATAATCAGTTGAAATAGAAATTGATCTTCTTTGTCCATCAAGATTTGCAGCACCTAATTTAATCCTTCCTACATTTAGAGCATTCATAGCTATTTTAAAACCACCATTTCTTTCTCCAAGTAAATTTTCTACTGGTACTTTTGTTTCTGTAAAAAACACCTGTCTAGTTGAGGATGAGTGTATGCCTAGTTTTTTTTCTTCTTCTCCAAGTTTTATCCCGTTATTAGAATCATTAGGGACAATAAAAGCTGTTATATTTTTATCATCTTCAATTCTAGCAAAAACAATAAAGATTTCTGCAAAACCTGCATTTGAAATCCACATTTTTTGACCTGATATTTTATAATGTGTCCCATCATCACTAAGAATAGCCTTGGTTTTTCCAGAATTTGCATCCGATCCAGCTGTAGGTTCTGTTAGACAATAGGATCCAAACCATTCACCTGAGACAAGTTTGGGTAAATATTTTTGTTTTTGATCTTCATTACCGAATAAATAAATTGGTAAAATTGCAATACCAGTATGAGCTCCATAAGCTGTAGCTACTGATCCGGAGGTACCAGATACGTAGTCAACTGCAAGCATCGTAGAAACAAAATCCATTCCCATTCCTCCATATTTCTCTTCTAAAGTAACACCTAGTAGTCCAAGATCTCCAATTTTTTTCATTGCTTGAACTGTTAAATCGTAATTCTTCTCTTCATACTTCATTTTATCAGGCCAAATTTCTCTGTCCATGAAATCAACTATTGTCTCTTTCATCATTAATTGTTCTTCTGAAAAATCTTCGGGTGTAAAAATATCATTAGATAAGGTTTCTTTGAGAAGAAATTCTCCACCTTTTAATATAGTTTTATTGTCTGTGGGCATAGTTTTGTTTTAAAATAAATTTCGTTTTTTTAAAAATTAGACTTTTTTAATATTGAAATTATCTACAATACTCAAATCGTTTTTTTTAAAATAACTAATTGATTATAAATTAATTGTGGTATTTAAATAAACTATGTCTAGCTAGATAAAAATAATTTATTAGATATTATTAATAGATTTTACTTATTAACCATTCATAACTATTATTGAAAACTTCTACCCAAGGTGAATATTTGTCATCTCTTTCATCAGGATAGTAAGCCCAATTGTGAGGGTGTAAGGATCTTTCAATATGAGGCATCATAACAAGGTGTCTTCCGTCATCTGAAACAAGCATAGCAGTATTAAAATTTGAGCCATTAGGATTTGCTGGATAAGTCTCATAGGAATATTTTCCTGCTATTGAGTACTTACTTTCCTTATATGGAAATACAAATTTTCCCTCTCCGTGAGCAGACCAGACACCTAATCTACTTCCTTCCAGGCTTTTTAACATTATTGAAGGAGATTTTTCAATGTTAACTGACGAGAATACACATTCAAATTTATCAGAGTCGTTATATGTCATCTTTGGCTTTTCTGCATGATTATTATTGATAAGTCCAAGCTCGATAAACAATTGACATCCATTGCATACACCTAGTGACATAGTATCATCTCTTTTAAAGAAGTTTTCAAGAGATTTCTTAGCTATTGAATTATGAAGGAAAGAACCTGCCCAGCCTTTTGCTGATCCAAGAACATCAGAATTTGAAAATCCTCCCACTGCAACAAGTAAATGTATATCCTCAAGATTTTCTTTTCCTGATATTATATCTGTCATGTGAATATCTTTAACATTGAATCCACCCAGTGACATCATAAAAGCCATTTCTCTCTCAGAGTTACTCCCTTTTTCTCTTATGACAGCCGCATTTATCTTTTTATTTGAAAGATTAAAATTATTATTGCCATTAAATTCACTAGGAAATATAAATTTAAGAGGTTGAGCTTTGTAATTATTATATCTCTCAATTGCTCTATTATTTTTAGTTTGTTTTGTGTCAAAATCTCTTGAAGTAGAATACCATATATCTCTATACTTTTTTATATCAAAGGAAAAAGTATTGTCAAAGTTTTTAATTTTTAAAAAACTATTTTTATTCGTGTTTCCAATTTTAACACAATTCACATCAATAGATGAAAATTCCTTATTTAAATCAAATGCTGACTGAATAATGATTCCTGAATTTTCCGAAAAAAGTAATCTAGTAGATTCTTCACACTCAAGATTGGTTAAGTCGATATCTAATCCAATAATGTTCGAACTAAAACACATCTCTAGTAGGCTTGTTATTAAACCACCTGAGGATATATCATGACCTGATAGAATATTATCATTTTTTATAAGTTTTTGAACTAGATTAAAAGATTTTTTAAATTTTTCAGCATCTTTAATTTTAGGTGATTTTGATCCAATTTTATTGAGTGTTTGAGCAAAAGACGAACCTCCTAATTTGTAGTCATCAAATGATAAATTTATATAATATAGATCCCCCAAGTTCTGATTCAAAACAGGTTTGATAATTTTTCTAACATCACTACAATGTCCAGATGCAGAAATAATTACCGTTCCAGGAGATTTAACTTTTAAATCATCATATTTTTGAACCATTGACAATGAGTCCTTTCCTGTAGGTATGTTTATTCCTAATTTAATAGCAAAATTTGAACAAGCTTCAACTGCTTCATATAATCTTGAGTCTTCACCCTCATTTCCACATGGCCACATCCAATTAGCTGAAAGTGAGATTGATTTAATTCCATTTTCAAGTGGTGCCCAAACAATATTAGTTAATGACTCTCCAATTGAATTTATACTTCCAATACTTGGGTTAATAAGACCTGAAACAGGTGAATGGCCAATTGATGAAGCTATTCCAGTGTAACTATTGTAATCCAACGAAACAACTCCACAATTAGCTAATGGCACTTGTATTTCACCGACTGTTTGTTGTTGAGCAATACGTCCTGTTACACATCTATCAACTTTATTAGTTAACCAGTCTTTACATGCTACAGCTTCAAGCATCAAAACATTTTCAACATAATCATAAACTTTTTTTGCATCGTATTCTAATTCATCGAAACTGGATGTTTTAGTAATGTCTTTCATAATCTTCTTTGGTGCGTCTCCAAAAAGACTATCTAGATCGAGATTGATCGTTTCTTTATTATTTTTCCTATCGAATACTCTAAACTTATTATCTGCTGTTACTTTTCCTACTTTGTATATTGGTGATCTCTCCCTTTCAGCAATTTTCTTAACAAAATCATAGTCTTTCTCCTTAATTATAAGTCCAATCCTTTCTTGAGATTCATTTCCTATGATCTCTTTATAAGAAAGAGACGGATCTCCAACAGGTAAGGAATCTAAATAAATTTCACCTCCAATATCTTCTACTAATTCTGAAAAGCAATTTAAATGACCTCCAGCACCATGATCATGAATTGATATTATTGGATTTTCATCCATTTCAAATAAAGATCTAATAGTATTAGTTACTCTTTTTTGCATTTCAGGATTTGATCTTTGAACAGCATTAAGTTCAATTGCATTATTATAACTTCCGGTGTCTGTAGATGAGACTGAAGCTCCCCCCATACCAATTCTATAATTGTCTCCTCCAAGAAGAACAATAATATCACCCTTTTTAGGAGATTTTTTGAAAGCTTGTTTTTTTTCTCCGTATCCAACACCGCCAGCAAGCATAATTACCTTATCATATGAATGTATCTCATTATTTTCTTTATGCTCAAAAGTTAGTAGAGATCCTAAAATTAGTGGTTGACCAAAACAATTCCCAAAATCTGAGGCACCATTAGATGCTTTTATTAATATGTCAGTGGGAGTTTGATATTTCCAATCTCTTTGAGGAATATTTTGTTCCCATATTTTTTTATTATTTAATCTTGAATATGGAGTCATATAGACTGCAGAGCCTATAAGTGGAAGAGATCCGGTTCCACCAGCTGCTCTATCTCTTATTTCACCACCTGATCCTGTTGCAGCACCATTATAAGGTTCTACTGTTGTAGGAAAATTATGAGTTTCAGCTTTTACAGATATAATACTTTCAATTTTTTTATTTATAAAATAACTTGACTCATCTCCTCTTTCTGGCTGGAGCTGATTGATTTGCGGACCATCAATAAAAGCAACATTATCAGAATAAGCAGAAACTATAGAATTTTTATTTTTTTTTGCAGTTGATTTAATTAGTTCAAATAAGCTATTTCTTTTTTTCTTTCCATCAATAATAAATTGAGCATTAAAAATTTTATGTCTACAATGTTCTGAATTAACCTGAGAAAATCCATAAACTTCAGAGTCTGTTAATTTTCTTCCAATTTTTATTGAAAGATTTTCTAAATATGAAATTTCAAAATCATCAAGTGCAAGCCCTTGTTCATTGTTATATTTTTTTAGATCATCAATAAAATTTATTTTTTCAGGATCTTTATTGTTTTTAAAAACATTTTGATGAAGAGTATCATACTTTTCATTAATCATTCTATCAAATTCTTGAGAGATTTCACAGTTAGTAAAAGCTTCAATACGGTTAATATTCTTAAGCCCCATATTTTTAGTTATCTCAACTGCATTAGTACTCCATGGGGTTATCATTGAAGACTTTGGTCCAATAAATTTTTCTGTTATTTCTTCAATTTCAATTTTACTTGAATCAAGTACCCAAGATAATTTTTTGATATTTTCAATTGATAATTTTTTAGAAATTTCAACTGCAAATACTTTTGATTTTGGGTCACCAAAAAATAATATCATTATAGAAAATTAAGCTGTAAATTTAATTGATTTAGACTTAGATTTGAAGCTCATTCATGTTTTTATATGAAGAATTTGAGTTAATAAGTTCTTCATGAGTTCCTTGAGCTACTATATTGCCATTATCAATAAGTATTATTTTGTCACACTTCTTAATTGTTGAAAACTTATGAGCGATTATCAGAGAAGTTTTACCATGCATAAGTTTGTCAATTGCATCTTGAATTTTTTTCTCAGACTCACTATCTAAAGACGAGGTGGCTTCATCTAAAATTAATATAGAAGGGCTTTTTAACATAGCTCTTGCAATAGTTAATCTTTGTTTTTGACCTCCGGATAATTTGTTTCCATAGTCTCCTATCAAGGTATCATATCCGTTAAGTTGCTGTTCTATAAATTCATGTGCATTTGCCTCTTTTGCTGCATTAACTACATCTTCTTTTTTAGAATCAAGATTCCCAATTTTAATGTTATTAAAAATAGTATCATTAAACAAAATTGATTCTTGCGTAACTATTGATATATTTCTGTATAATGACTCTTTTGTTATATCAGAAATGTTGTTATCATCAATTATAAGCCTACCAGATGTAGTATTAAAGAATCCATTTAATAAATTAGCTATAGTAGTTTTTCCACTCCCTGATGATCCAACTAAGGCTACACTTTCTCCTTTGTTAATAGTAAAACTTATTTTATCTAATATTTTAGCCTCACCATAGCTAAATTCAACATCCTTAAATGTTATTCTCTTTTCAAACTTTTCAAGATTAAAAGTTCTTTTTTGATCGTTCTGGTCTTTATTATTTTCAATAATTTCAAATACTCTTTCAGCAGCAGCATTTCCTTTTTTTATACTGTAAAATGATTTACTAAGATTTTTAGCTGGAGTAAGTATATTATATGCAAGTCCCATAAATACTATAAAGGTTGTGCCTGATATAGTTTCACTTATTAAGACCATTTTACCTCCAAACCAAAGTAGAACACCTATGACTAAAATACCCATAAACTCACTAAATGGACCAGCCAAATTCTTTCTATTAACTACTTTATTGGAAAATTTAAAAAGTAGATTATTTATACTTTTGAACTTGTCAAGAAAAAATGATTCAGAAAGGAATGATTTAATCACTTTTTGCCCGCTAATAGTTTCATCTATTATTGATAAAAAATTACTTTGTTGTTGCTGAACCTCCTTAGAATCTTTTCTGAGTTTTTTACCAATTATTGAAATTATAAAACCTGAAATTGGAATAAATAAAGTCACAAACAAAGTTAATTTTGGACTAATTGTGAACATTACAATTAATGTAAATAAAATAGTCAAAGGTTCTCTTACCATCAATTCTAAAATTGAAAGATATGATGTTTGAATTTCTAAAATATCAGCTGTTATTCTTGACATTAAATCTCCTTTCTTCTTGTTAAGGAAATATGATATGGGCATATTTAATACCTTAGAATATAGGTTTTCTCGAAGATTTTTTAAGAGCCCATTTTTTACAAACGTAATATTATATAGTGCTAGGTAATTAAATATATTTTTCATTAAAAAAAAGAAAATAACTATACCTACTACAATTATTAATGTTGATGAAATATCAGTTTCTAGTTGTTTTGAAAGATAATAGTTAAAGTAATTTTCAGCATACTCTCTTATATTTCCTATTCCTATATATTCAGGTTTTACATATACTGTTTTAGTTTGTTTAAATAACACATCTAACATAGGTATAAATGAAACAAATGCTAAAGCACTAAAAATTGCATAAAGAATATTAAACAATACATTGAGCAAAGCAAAGTAGGAGTAGTCAATCCCATATTTTAACACTCTTGTAAAATAGCTCATTTAAAAAGTCTTATTTTTAATTGAATATTTATCCTTGTCAAGATTGAACTTTAGTATTATCTCAGCTAAGAAACCAGCAATAAAAAATTGAACACCTAGAACCATTGTTATTAATGCTATATAAAATTCAGGTCTTGTTGTAATAAGTCTAGAAGAGGTATCTATAAATAATTTATTATAACCAAGATATATCGTAAACAAAATACCCACAAAAATCATTACAGTTCCTAGAGAACCAAAAAAATGCATAGGTCTCCTTCCAAATCTATTTGTAAACCATAATGTAATTATATCTAGAAACCCCCTTATAAATCTTTCATTTCCAAATTTACTTTTACCATATTTTCTAGGCTGATGCTGCACTATGTGTTCACCAATTTTATGATATCCCTCATTTTTTGCAAGGATTGGAATAAATCTATGCATATCTGCATATAAACTTATAGATTTTACTACCTCTTTTTTGTATACTTTAATTCCGCAGTTAAAGTCATTAAGGCGGATGCCAGAAAACAATCTAGCTACAAAGTTAAATAATGATGATGGAAGTTTTTTAAAAAAAAATGAATCATATCTTTTCTTTTTCCATCCTGAAATCATGTCAAGATCTGACTCTTTTAGTTTGTCAATCATTAGTGGAATTTCTTCTGGTGAATCCTGCAGATCTGCATCTAAAGTTGCAACATACTCTCCATTTGCTTCAGAAAACCCAACTCTTAAAGCTTGTGACTTGCCGTAGTTCTTAGTGAATGAAATACCTTTCACATTATTATTTGAACTAGCAATCCCTTCAATTATACTCCATGATGAGTCATTACTTCCATCATCTATATATATAACTTCAAATTTTAAGTCTAAGTTTTCAAAAGATTTAAAAATCCAAGTATTGAGTTCATTCAAAGAATCAGACTCATTTAATAGGGGTATAATAATTGAAACGTTCATAGGATTTACTATGCAGGTCTATTTTTTTTGACTGCTAACCCCGTAAGTAATGAAATTAAGCCCCCAAAAAAAAGTGAAACAGTAATTCCAATTGCTGATGAAAGAAAGGGATTAGCAAAGAATTCAAAAGCACCTTCAATACCCTCTATCATTTCATCTGTTAGCTCTGGATTTTGATCTATTGCTTGATTAATTGCATATTCCATAGCCTTGCTCATTGTCTCTGGATCTAATACGTATCCTTGAAATAAACCGTATAAAATTCCTATTATTGATCCAAGTGCGACTACTCCAATACCTATCTTCATTCCTTCCCCAAGACTTATAAATCCATCATTAGCTTGTTTATAAGCTAGTTGTCCAAAAACTATAGATCCTGCCATGATTAGAAGACCTGTCCATTGTTGGACTGAAGAGTTTTGATAGTGCATGTCCATAATGAATAACATTAATGAAAATGCAACAGACAGTCCACCCATAATTAAACCGTAGTTTAATACAGTAGACTTAACAGTACCTTTAGATTCTAACATTTTGTTTGTATTTATATGTTGGAAGTAAAATTAAGCAATTATAATGACAGGATATATGAAAAAAATTTTAAATTTGCAGTCACTTTAAAATTATGAAGAGTAATACACATCCCGAAAACTATAGATTAGTAGCATTTAAAGATATGTCTAATAACGATATGTTTATTACTAAGTCTACTGTTGATACAAAGGAAACTACCAAGATTGATGGTGTTGAATATCCTCTTTTTAAGCTTGAAATCTCTAGAACATCCCATCCTTATTACACTGGTAAATCTAAACTTGTAGATACAGCTGGTAGGGTAGATAAATTTAGAAGTAAATATGCAAACTTCAATCAAGCTACAAACTCAGAATCTGATGAATCTACTGAAGATGTGAAGGCTAATCCAGTTGAAGAAACTCCTGCTGCTGAGGAAACTCCTGCTGCTGAGGAAACTCCTGCTGCTGAGGAAACTCCTGCTGCTGAGGAAACTCCTGCTGCTGAATCTGACGATTCAAATCCTTCATAGATAATCCGTTTTGTCAATATCTACCGCTCCTATTGAATCTAAAATAAAGATCTCTAGCGTTGCATTTCACACTCTAGGTTGTAAACTAAACTTTTCAGAATCTTCATATATTTCAAAATCTCTTGAAGAGAATGGCTTTAAAATTGTAGAATTTAATGAATATGCAGACGCATATGTAATTAATACATGTTCGGTAACTGAAAATGCAGATAATAAGTTTAAATATTTTGTAAAACAAGCTCTAAAAATAAATCCAGAAGCTTTTATAGTAGCAATAGGTTGTTATGCTCAGCTTAAACCTAAGAAATTATTATCTGTAGATGGTGTTGATCTGGTTCTTGGAGCTGCAGATAAGTTTAATCTTTTAGATTGTTTGAAAAATATTGATCATTCAAAAAAAAGTCATTCATGTAATATTAATGAGGTAAATTTTTTCAAGGAAAGCTATTCTCTAAATCATCGAACAAGAGCATTCCTTAAAGTACAGGATGGTTGCGATTATAAGTGTAGTTTTTGCACTATTCCTTTAGCTAGAGGTAAATCAAGAAGCAACACCATATCTAATGTTATAGATAATGTTAAAAAAATTGCCTCTCAAAACATAAAAGAAATTGTATTAACAGGAATAAATCTTGGAGATTTTGGTAAAACAAGTAAAAAAGCTAATAATTCCAATTTCTTAACCCTTATAAAAGAATTAGACATATTAGACCTTGATTTGAGATTTAGAATATCTTCAATTGAACCAAATTTATTAAGTGATGAGATAATAGAATTTGTTAGTACCAGTAAAAAGTTTGTACACCACTTTCATATTCCTTTACAAAGTGGAAGCGATACTATATTAAAGTTAATGAGAAGAAGATATGATGCTGATCTTTATGAAAGTAGAATCAATAAGATTAATGAATTAATGCCTAATGCATGTATTGGTGTTGATGTAATTGTTGGATTTCCAGGTGAAGATGATGATAAATTTTTAGAAAGTATGAGTTTTTTAGAAACTTTAGATATCTCTTACTTACATGTTTTTACATATTCAGAAAGGGATAATACTCATGCTATAACTTTACCAAATATTGTTCAATCAAATATTAGATCCAAAAGAAGTAAGCTATTACGAATTCTCTCAAGTAGAAAAAAAGGAGACTTTTACAAAAAAAATCTAGGTAATACGCATAATGTTTTGTTTGAATCTGAAAATAAAAATGGATTTATTGAAGGATTTTCATCAAACTATCTTCGCTTTAGAAGAAAATGGGATTCAAGTTTAGCGGGATCTGTTGTTAAATCAAACTTTACAGAAATTGATTCTGAAGGTTTTGCAACCTAATTATTTAACTACTACAGTTTAATACCTACAGGAAGTAAGTGTTTAAAAGCTTTATTTTTTCTAACAAAACCGGCAATTCTAGGTGAGGTGGGAACAACACGTAAATTTTTACTTTCAATAAATTCTAGAACTTTAATTATAAAATCTTCTTCAAAAGATTTATCATTAACGTTATCAGGAATATGAATTTTTGTGAGGAATATTTTTCTTTCTTGCTCGGCGTATTCTATTCTTGCTAATGAGTCTGAAATTTTGACTTCAAATTGTCTTAGAAACTCATTATTTTCGATTATTATCTGATTCATAAATAAAAAAGCTGAATTGCAAAGATAAAAAAAAATCTATTGTTGATAAAAAAAGTTGATACTAAATTCTTTTCATCTGCTCTTGCATCAATTTAATTTGAGCTGTCAACATATTGTGAGTGTCATAAGCTTTAGCTTCGGTCAGAAGCCCTTGTGCCTCTCTCTTTCTTCTTTTTTGCATCATAATTCCAGCAAGACTCAGCTTTGCCATAGCTATATCATGTTTCATGCTTAGTCCAAGTTTCAAAGATTCTCGAAAATGTTTTTCAGCAATAGTTAGATTTTTTTGTGATTGGATTAATCCGTGTAGATAATAGTAAAAGCCTTGTTGCTTTTGAACTAAAGCTAATTTAGGATTTTTAATGAAGCTAAGAATTCTTTCAGTTCTATCAAAATTCTGTTTTCTTAAACTTAGAAATGCAAAAATCAAGACTTCGTTTTTAAAATAAAGTACAATTGATAGTATTGATAGTATAATTAAAAAAATTCCATTACCTATAAAAGTTTCTGTAATTTGATAAACTCCATATCCTAGAAGTAATATCGAAGCTATAAGCTTAATTATTTTTGGTATCATATATTCTGCAAACTTACAATTTAAAAATATTTATATGAAGTTGAATAAAAAGATATTATATTTGCCACCGATTAAATAGACAATTGTGAAAAGGACGTATCAACCATCTAAAAGAAAAAGAAGAAACAAGCACGGCTTTATGGACAGAATGTCCTCAGCTAATGGTCGAAGAGTGCTTGCTGGCAGAAGAGCAAAAGGTAGAAAAAAATTATCTGTTTCTGACGAATCCCGTCATAAGAAATAATTTTTGATAACTTTTTAAAGATGGTGCTTTTACAGCACCTTTTTTTTTATAATTTAGTTTGATTTTATGCCAAAGGATAAAAATATTAAATCAATTCTAATAATTGGCTCAGGACCTATAATAATTGGTCAAGCCTGTGAATTTGATTATTCAGGATCACAAGCACTAAGATCTCTTCGAGAGGATGGTATTAAAACAGTTTTAATTAATTCAAATCCTGCTACAATTATGACTGACCCATCAATGGCAGATCATATTTATCTTAAACCTCTTACCACCAAATCAATTTCTGAAATTCTTGAAATCCATGATGATATAGATGCTGTGCTACCCACAATGGGTGGACAAACAGCATTAAATCTTTGTATAGAAGCTCAGGAAAAAGAAATTTGGTCAAAACATTCTGTTAGAATTATAGGTGTAGATATTGATGCTATTGAGATTACTGAAGACAGAGAAAAATTTAGAAAACTATTAAACGAAATTAATATTCCTGTTGCCCCAGCTGAAAGTGCTTCATCTTTTTTAAAAGGTAAAGAGATAGCGCAACGATTTGGATTTCCACTTGTAATTAGACCGTCTTTTACCTTGGGTGGTACTGGTGCTTCTATTGTTTTTGAAGAGGATAAATTTAATGATCTTCTAACAAGAGGTTTAGAATCATCTCCAATTCATGAAGTGCTTATTGATAAAGCTCTAATGGGATGGAAGGAATATGAACTAGAATTACTTCGTGATAAAAATAACAATATTGTAATTATTTGTACGATAGAGAACATGGATCCAATGGGAATTCATACTGGAGATTCAATAACTGTTGCTCCAGCTATGACGTTATCTGACACTACTTATCAGAAAATGAGAGATATGGCAATAAAGATGATGAAAAGTATTGGAGACTTTGCAGGAGGATGTAATGTTCAGTTTGCTGTGAGTCCTGATGAAAATGAAGATATAATTGCTATTGAAATAAATCCCAGAGTTTCTAGATCCTCTGCTCTAGCATCTAAAGCTTCTGGATATCCTATTGCAAAAATTGCTGCAAAATTAGCTCTTGGTTATACTCTTGATGAGTTAAGCAATCAAATTACAAAATCTACTTCTGCCTTATTTGAACCCACACTAGATTATGTTATTGTCAAAATCCCAAGATGGAATTTTGATAAGTTTGAGGGTTCAGACAGAACTCTTGGTTTGCAAATGAAAGCTGTGGGTGAAGTAATGGGAATTGGAAGATCATTTCAAGAGGCTCTTCATAAAGCAACCCAATCACTAGAAATAAAGAGAAATGGACTTGGAGCTGATGGAAAAGGTTATAAGGATTACAATACTATCATTAGTAAACTTACTAATGCAAGTTGGGATAGAGTTTTTGTTATATATGATGCTATTCAAGCTGGAATTTCATTAGATAGAATTTATGAAATAACAAAAATTGATATGTGGTTCTTAAAACAATATGAAGAACTTTACCAAGTAGAAAAAGAAATTTCCAATCTAGATATTGATAATATAGAATATGATACACTTCTTGAGGCTAAGCAAAAGGGTTTTGCCGATAGACAAATTGCATTCATGTTAAACTGTCTGGAGAGTCAAGTTTATAAAAAAAGAGATGAGCTTGGAATTAAAAGAATTTATAAATTAGTTGATACTTGCTCTGCTGAATTCCCAGCACAAACTCCTTATTATTATTCAACATTTGAAGAAAAAATTAAGACAAAAGATAATCATGAATTCTCAGAAAATGAAAGCATAGTCTCTGAAAAGAAAAAGATTGTTGTATTGGGTTCAGGTCCTAACAGAATTGGACAAGGTATAGAATTTGACTATTGTTGTGTTCATGGTGTGTTAGCTGCTAGTGAGTGTGGTTATGAAACCATTATGATTAATTGTAACCCTGAAACTGTTTCTACTGACTTTGATATATCTGATAAGCTGTATTTTGAACCTGTTTTTTGGGAATATATTTATGACATAATAAGACATGAAAATCCAGTAGGAGTTATTGTACAACTTGGTGGTCAGACCGCATTGAAGCTTGCTGAAAAATTAGATCGACATAATATTAACATTATAGGCACTGAATACAAATCACTTGACTTGGCTGAGGATAGAGGAAGTTTTTCAAATTTACTAAAGAAAAATAAAATACCATATCCTGATTTTGGTGTAGCTACAAGTGCAAAAGAGGCAGTGGAATTATCATCAACATTAAATTTTCCTATCCTTGTAAGACCTTCATATGTTCTTGGTGGTCAAGGAATGAAGATAGTTATTAATAAAGAGGAATTAGAAAAGCATGTTGTTGATCTATTAGCAAAAATACCTAATAATAAACTTCTTCTTGATCATTATCTAGATGGTGCCATAGAGGCTGAAGCAGATGCTATCTGTGATGGTGAGGATGTTTATATCATTGGTATAATGGAACATATCGAACCATGTGGTATTCATTCTGGTGATTCAAATGCAACACTTCCCGTTTTTAATTTAGGTGAACTAATAGTTCAGCAAATTAAAGATCATACAAAAAAAATTGCATTGGCTTTAAATACTGTAGGCCTCATAAATATTCAATTTGCAATTAAAGATGAAAAGGTGTTTATAATTGAAGCTAATCCGCGAGCTTCAAGAACTGTTCCATTTATATCCAAAGCTTATAAAGAGCCTTATGTTAACTATGCAACTAAAGTTATGCTTGGTGAAAATAAAGTTAAAGACTTCAATTTTAATCCTAAATTAGAAGGATATGCTATTAAGCAACCTGTATTTTCTTTTAATAAATTTCCTGATGTAAATAAGCAACTAGGACCAGAAATGAAAAGTACAGGTGAGAGCATTCTTTTTATAGATGACTTAAATGATGATTCTTTCTTTGAGCTTTATTCTAGAAGAAAAATGTACTTAACTAAGTGATTATTCGATTATTTTGTCTTCAATAATAATTCGTTGAAATAACTCTTCATTAGGTTTTTCTATTTCTTTATAATCATCACTAATAATAATAGATTGAGCATTACCATTTATTTGATTAATAGCAATTTTTAAAAGAGGTTCCTCTGGATCACCTAAAATTCCTGGATTAATTAAAGATTCTTTAATTAATACATCAGGTTCAAGACCATCAGGAAAATCTGTATAACCAGCTACATTTCCAATTTTTAAAACTATTGGTTGCATTGCATACATGTGATTTGGATTTTTATCTCTTGCTTCATTTATATAATCATATAAAGTAATAGATCCTTGATTCTTACCTACTGTAAAGTCTCCAATATGAATAACATCAATATAAGGATCAAGACCATTTATAAGTAATTCACTAGCAGATGCTGTTCTAGCTGATGTAAGAACAAAGACTCTATTTAGATTTAAAGAGGCTATTGTCTGATTATTGTCTAGCTTATTAGTAAACTTATTTAAAAGAGATTCAGGATTATTCTCATTCCAATAATTCATAAGTTTAGAATTCCACCTTTCTTTAGCAAAAACCTGGTTATTGAATTGACCAGTAATCATTGAGGCTAGATTTATTGAAGTTGATATTCTGCCACCAGGATTATATCTTAAGTCAATAACTAGTTCCTCGGCTCCATTTGATAAAAAATTTGAAAAAACATCATTAAGTTCAGAATTATAGTCTTTGTTTTCTGATTCAACAAGTCCTAGGAATTGATTATACATTAGGTATGCTATTTTCTTTCCTCCAGTATTTATTACTTTAGATATATGTACAGGGTTTTTAACAGTACGTGTTTTAACAAGAGTTAAATTTTCTTGTCCTGGAATTATATTTGCACACTGATTATTATTGTTGTAGCTGAGCTCAGAAAATTTTATTGAGTATGTATTGTTTTCATTGTTGAATAGGAGATCTCTATAGTTATCTCTGGTAAGTCTAGTTCCATTAATTTCACTAAAAAGCATACCTCTTTTAACACCCTTGGACTCTGCATCTGAATTTTTGTGAACATATCTTACAAAACCAAATATATTTTGGTCATTACACTCAACATATAAACCAAATTCCATACCATCAGAATTATCAATCCCTTGAAGCGTATTTTGAAGCTCAATGTAATCATCTACAATCCAGCTAAATCTGTCATCTGGATGTAACAATGAGTTAAAGAAAGACTCAGGATTTGAATTTTGGCTAAGATAATATGCGTAATCAGATTCGTTTTCAGCTTTGCTATCTGAAAGGTTGACAACACTTTCTTGCCAATAGTAATATTGATTTAAGCCCTCCCAAATAAAGTCACTAATTTCAAGATCTGTTTCAAGTCTAATTATATTTGGATCTTCATCTTCAGTTTTATTACAACTACTTAAGATTAGAAAACTTAATAGTACTAGTAAATTAATTTTTTTCATTCAACTAAAATAAAATTAAATTCCTGTGTAATTGTAAGGAGAGATTTGTTTTAACTCATTTTTAATATTATCAGTAATATCAAGCTTGTCAATAAATTCATGTAAAGAATTTTTGTCAATTTTCTCATTACTTCTGGTGAGATCCTTCATAATTTCATATGGATTGCTGTAACCTTCTCGTCTCAAAACTGTTTGAATTGCTTCGGATACAACAATCCAATTATCTTCAACGTCTTGGTTAATTTTTACCTCATTAACATAGATTTTTTTAAGTCCTTTTAGAATGGATTCAAAAGAAATTAATGTATGTCCAAATGGAACTCCAATATTTCTAAGGACAGTACTATCTGATAAGTCTCTTTGCAATCTTGATTTAGGTAATTTATTTGCAAAAAAATTAAATATAGAATTAGCTAGGCCTAAATTTCCCTCAGAGTTTTCAAAGTCAATAGGATTAACCTTATGAGGCATTGCAGATGAACCTACTTCATTTTTTATAATTTTCTGTTTAAAGTAATCATGTGAAATATATGTCCATATATCTACACACATATCTAAAAGAATATTATTGATTCTTCTACAGTTATCACATAAAGCAGCAAAAGAATCATAATGCTCAATTTGAGTTGTAGGGAACGAATAGTCTAAATTTAATTCTTTCTCAATAAAATTTTCTCCAAATTTTTTCCAATCAATATTTGGATAAGCAACTTTATGTGCGTTAAAATTTCCAACTGCACCAGCAAATTTTGCAGAATTTGGAATATTTTTTAAAGTTTTGATTTGTTCATTTATTCTAGTCCAAAATACTTTAAATTCTTTTCCAAGTTTTGTAGGAGATGCAGGTTGACCATGAGTTCTTGCAATTATAGTAATGTCTTTAAGTTCATTAGTTTTATTGTCAATAGCATCAAGAACTTCTTGAATTTTTGGAATGTAGACATTATCAATAAAATCTTTTATTGATAATGGAATAGCTGAATTATTAATGTCCTGTGAGGTAAGACCAAAATGAATGAATTCCTTGAAATCACTAATTCCTAATTTTTCAAATTTCTGTTTAATAAAATATTCAACAGCTTTAACATCATGATTTGTAATTTTTTCAATTCTCTTTATTTCAATTGCATCCTCATTTGAAAAATCTAAATATATCTTTCTTAAATCATCATATTTGTCAGTTTTAAAATTTTTTAATTGAGGAATTCCAAGATTACAAAGAGATATAAAATATTCAATCTCAATTTTTAATCTGTAGTATATTAATGCTTTTTCACTAAAATAGTTATTTAAGACTTCTGTTTTTTCAAAATATCTTCCATCAATTGGAGAAATTGAATTTAAATTAAACTCATTCATTGCGCAAAGATAAGCTAAGTAGACAGTATATTAAAATTGAAGTAGCTTGTATTCGTCATAACATTCATTTATAGCTTCCATGATTTGAAGATCATTGGCTTGTTGAATAAAAGTATCTGAGAAATTACAGTTTCTTAAAATTTCATCTATGTCCTCTCGATCCACCCCTAGAAGTTGAACCAAAACTTCTCTATCAAATTTTGTTGATAATAGATTTTTTATTTCAGTGTCTTCTCTCATCAATCTGAGTTTATCCATTTTTGAGGATTTTTTCTTGAAGAGATTATTGAGAAAATCTGCAGGGTTAAATATGGCTCCAATAACTTTTGATATTCCTGATCTTGATTTCCTTCCTGCCTCATAACCCAGGTTAGGTAGTCCTACAATTTGATATCTGACCGAAGTATTTACTGGGGCATTTTTAACATCTATTTCTAGATAGCCAGTAAGTTGATATGGTTTAATAATGATTTCTTCCAAGGCGAATGCAAGTTCAGTAAGTTCGATAGTATTATCGTCATACCTAATTAAATCATTTGTTACAACAACTTTCAAGGATTTATATCCTATATATGAAAAATATAATGTATCATTTACCTGGGCAGAGATTTCAAATTCACCTTTACCACTAGTGATTACTCCTTTTACTTTAGTTAAGTTAAGGACATGGACATTTTGAAGAATGGACTTACTGGTTTCACTTTGTACAATTCCTTTAACAGACTCGATCTGTTCTTGAGAGAAAGTTAAAGTTGAAAGGGTAAGTGTGATAAATATTATTATCTTTTTCATCAGGCTAATTGCTAAATTAGAAAGAATATATTATAATTAACTATGAATTACTATGCAGATGTAATACTTCCCCTTCCTTTACATGGAACATTTACATATGAATTAACCAAAAAACAACATGATTTGTTAGGAATTGGACATAGAGTAGCTGTAAGTTTTGGGAAAAGGAAGGTCTACACAGGTGTAATTAAGAAAATTCATAATATTAAACCTAAGCTATATGAAACTAAGCCAATAGAATTCATATATGATAAGGATGAACTTGTTTCAGAATTACAAATTAGTTTTTGGGACTGGGTATCAAGATACTATTTCACTCCTTTAGGTGATGTTTTAAAAGCTGCTGTTCCCTCTACATTTCTTTTGGAAAGCGACACAATTTTAATTAAAAAAGATGTTAATGGAAATGATATCGAAGAGATGACAGATGATGAATATTTAATATATGAAGCTCTTGATTTTAAAAATTTAAAAATAAATGAAGTGTCAGATATATTGGATAAAAAAAATACATATTCAGTTATTCAAAAAATGATTTTAAAAGGTTTGGTAGAATTGAATTTTGAAATTAACGAAAAGTATAAACCAAAACTTTTAAGTGTTATTTATCTAAATAAAGAATTATTAGATGATAAGAGGATTAAGAATTCTATTAAAATTTTAAACAGATCTCCAAAACAAAAAGAAGTTATACTTCAAATAATAAGTAGTATAAAATCAAAAGAATATTTAATTATTAAAGATTTAAAAGATATAATTAAATTTTCAGATAGTACTATCAAGGGTCTTGAACAAAAAGGATTTATAACTATTAAAAAAATTAAAATTGATAGAAATGATAATACTGTATCAGATTATTTAAAAACAAATGATTTATCAAAATCTCAAACAAATGCATTTGATCAAGTCAAAGACCTGCTCAAGGAGAAAGATGTTGTCTTATTAAAAGGTGTTACCTCCTCAGGTAAAACTGAAATATATATTAAAATTATTGAATATTATCTTGATAGAGATATGCAGGTTTTATATCTGCTCCCTGAAATTTCATTAACTACTCAAATAATCCAAAAATTAAAAATGCATTTTGGAGATAATATTTCAGTTTTTCATTCTAGACATTCCTTAAATGAAAGGACTGAGGTGTGGGAAAATATCAAAAAAAACAAAAAGAAATCAAGACTTATTATTGGTGCTAGATCATCTGTTTTTCTCCCTTTTACAAACTTAGGATTGATCATAGTTGACGAAGAACATGAGATTTCTTATAAACAACAAGAACCATCACCAAGATATAATGCAAGAGATTCATCTATATATCTTTCCAAGATCAATAATTCAAAAGTAATTTTGGGATCAGCTACACCATCTATTGAGTCATCCTTTAATGCCAAAAACAATAAGTATGGATATGTGAAATTAGATGAAAGATATGGTAATGTTGAAATGCCTAATATCTACACAATAGACATGAAGAATGAATTAAAGCATGAATTTAGCTCTATATTTTCTTTAAAATTGATTGACGAAATTGAAAAAACAATTAAGGAAGGTAAGCAAGTTATTTTATTTAGAAATAGAAGAGGATACTCACCTCAGTGGCTTTGTGATTCATGTGGACAAAATATAATGTGTGATAATTGTGATGTTAGTTTGACATATCATTTATCCTCAAATATTTTAAAATGCCATTATTGTGGATTCTCCTCAAAGGCAGAAAAAAAATGCTCAACATGTGGTTTTGATACGATGAATTACAGAGGAGATGGAACTCAACAAATTGAAGAAATAATTAAAGAAATATTCCCAGATGTTAGAAGTAAGAGAATGGATTGGGATTCAACTAGAGGTAAATGGTCTTTTGATAACATTATTAATTCTTTTGCAAATCATGAAGTTGATATTCTTATAGGCACACAGATGATAACAAAGGGGCTAGATTTTAAAAATGTTAATCTGGTAGGAGTATTAAATACTGACCATTTTCTAAATTTTCCTGATTTTAGAGCACATGAAAAAGCATTTCAAGTTTTAACTCAAGTAGCTGGAAGATCTGGAAGATTTGGTAAAAGAGGTAAAGTGTTTCTTCAAACTTACCAGCCAGAACATCCAATCATTGAAAATGTAATTAATAATGACTATGATAAAATGTACAATAATCAACTTATTGAAAGGAAAGACTACAATTATCCTCCTTTTGTTAGATTAATTAGAATCACTTTAAAAGATAAGAGTTATGAGAAGTTAAATAGCTCCTCTGACTGGTTAAACAAAGTAATTAGAGACAATTTTAGTGGAATAGTATTAGGTCCTGTTTATCCTGAAATATCTAGAATTAAGAATAAATATCATAAGGAATTTCTAATAAAATTGAGGAATTTGAATGAGATAAATAACTTTAGAAATACATTCCAATCAATTTTAAAAAGCTTTGATTCAATATCAAAATATAGAAGCGTAAGAATTACTATAGATGTTGACCCATTATAGCTTTTACTTTACTTAAAATAAATTTGGCAGATTATATTTAATAACCTAATTTTGCGGCCTAAGATTTTAAGATGAAAAACTACGAAACGGTATTTATTTTAAACCCTGCTCTATCTGAAGAGCAAGTTCAAACTTCTGTTGACAAATATGAAAAATATTTAAAGTCTAATGGAGCTAAAATAATTAACAAAGAAATTTGGGGTTTAAAAAAGTTAGCATATACTATTGAGAACAAAAATAGTGGGTTTTATAATCTTATAGAATATACAGCTCCTGCTGAGGTTGTGTCATCTATAGAACTTGATTTTACTAGAGATGAAACTGTAATGAGATACTTAACTGTAACATTAGACAAACACGCTATTGCTTGGGCAGAAAAAAGAAGAAACAGACCTACAAAAAAATCAAGTACAAAAAAAGCTAGTTAATTATGGCAGGTATTGAAGAACAATCGAAAATTAAAAATGAAGGTGAGATAAGGTATCTTTCTCCTTTGGATATAAATACTTCAAAAGCTAAGAAGTACTGTATGTTTAGAAGATCTGGTATCAAGTATGTTGATTATAAAGATCCAGACTTTTTAGAAAGATTCATCAATGAGCAAGGTAAAATTTTACCAAGAAGACTAACTGGTACATCGTTAAAATATCAAAGAAAAGTTGCTACAGCTGTTAAAAGAGCAAGGCATCTTGGACTTCTCCCTTACGTTGGAGACTTATTAAAATAATTATGGATATTATACTAAAAGAAAATGTTGCAAATGTTGGCTTCAAAGACGAAGTTGTTTCAGTTAAAGCTGGATATGGTAGAAACTTTTTAATTCCTACTGGTAAAGCTGTTCTTGCAACTGAATCTGCAAAAAAAGTATTAGCTGAAAATCTTAAGCAAAAAGCATTTAAAGAGAAATCAGTAATTGATGAAGCTGAAAAATTGGCTACTAAGATATCTAAACTTGAACTTCAAATTCTTGCTAAAGTTGGCCCTGATGGTAAACTTTTTGGCTCAATTTCTAATTCAGATGTTTCTAAAAGTCTTCTTGCTAAGAAAATTGAAGTTGAAAAAGAAAACATATCTATTCCAGGTAAATCAATAAAAAGAATTGGTAAATACCAGGCAAGCGTTAGGCTTCATAGAGAAGTTTCTACTCAATTAAATTTTGAGCTTCAGGCTGAAAAGAAATAATTTCATAACTTTAACGTTCACTCTGATTATCAAATAAATCTTTGATGTCTCAAAAACTTAACACACCAAAGGGTACAAGAGATTTTACGTCTTTTGAATTAAAAAAAAGAGACTACCTTTTAAATATCTTAAAAGATTGTTTTAAAGCCTTTAATTTTCAAGAAATTCAAACACCCTCTTTTGAAAACTTAACTACTCTTACCGGAAAGTATGGTGATGAAGAAGATAATTTAATGTTTAAAATACTTTCTTCTGGCGAAAAAATAAAAAAAGCTGATACTGAAGCACTTAAAGAGAATAATCTTTCAAAATTTTCAAATTCTTTATCTGATAAGGCTCTTAGATATGATTTAACTGTTCCTTTATCTAGGTTTGTCTCTCAAAATTTAAATAATTTATCATTTCCATTTAAGAGATTTCAGACTCAACTAGTTTGGAGAGCTGAGAGGCCTCAACGTGGAAGGTATAGAGAGTTCCTTCAGTGTGATGTAGACATTATAGGTGAATCTAATTTATTAAATGAAGTTGAATGCATAAAAGTTTATGATACTGTCTTTAAAAGACTAGGTATGCCGAAAGTTAATCTTAGAATTAATAACAGACAAATTCTGGAGGGTATATCTAAGTTAATGAACCTAGATAGTGTAAATGAGATTGCTTCTATTCTTGATAAGACTGACAAGATAGGTGTTGAAGGTGTAATGAATGAACTAAAAAATAAGAATATCAAAGATGCTGCTTTAAATAAATTAAAGTTTTTCCTTGATCTTGAAGGATCTAATGAGGAAAAAATAAAAAGTCTTAGAACTGAATTTATTTCAAACAAAATTTCTACGGACGGAATTGACTTATTAGAAAAAATAATTATTACTTCAGAAAAATTTAATTTAAATAATGTAGACCTAATTTTTGATCTAACTCTAGCTAGAGGTCTTAGTTACTATACAGGAACTATAATTGAGGTTTCTTCTCCAAGTGAATTTTATATTGGATCTATTGGGGGTGGGGGTAGATATGATAATTTAGTCCAAAAAAACAATCCAAGACTAAGTGGTTTTGGAATATCCTTTGGCTTTGATAGAATATTTCTAATTCTAGATGAATTGAATTTATTTCCAGATGAATTGAATTCCTCAAAATCCTTTTTATTCCTAAACTTTGGTTCTGACAAAATAGATAATCTTTTAATTTTTATTGATGAATTAAGAGAAAAAAATATTACATGTGAACTATATCCTTCCGATATTAAAATCAAAAAACAGATGGATTATGCCAATCAAAGACGAATTGACTATGTTGTATTGATTGGTGAAGAGGAGACAAATAGAAATATCTTCAAATTAAAAGATATGTCTAGTGGTGATGAATCATCGTTTGATCTAAATAATATCATTCCAGAAATAGAGAAGCTTAGTTAAAGTGACTATACCATTTTTTGAATGGTCTTTCTATCAAACTAATAAATTTTGAATTTTGAATTTCGTCTAGATCTGTATCTATTCCATAAATAATCTCATTTTTACTTAATTCCATATAAGTTCCAAAAAGTCTATCCCATAAGGAAAAAATATTGCCATAATTTGAGTCAGTATAGGGTAATTTATAATGATGGTGTACTTTATGCATGTTAGGTGATACTATTAAATAGCTTAGCGCTTTATCAATTGTATCAGAAATTTGAATATTTGCATGATTAAATTGAGAAAGAATAACAGATAATGATTGATACATTAAAACTAATCCAATAGGCGCACCTGAAATAACAATACCTCCAAGTGTAAAAATAAATCTAACTATGCTTTCAAAAGGATGATGTCTATTAGCTGTAGTTGTGTCTACTTTCTGATCCGTATGATGAACTATATGTATATACCACAATAGTTTGACTTTATGTTGAACTAAATGCGGTAAATAAGCTCCTACTAAGTCAAGTACCATTATTCCAATGATAACACTCAGTATAGTAGTTGAATTTAATAAATGTATTAAACCAAAATTCATTTCATTTGTCCAGTCTGATACAGATACTAGTACAAAGGCTAAAAAAAAGTTTACAATAATAGTAGTTATTGTTAAGAGAAAATTTGGAATGGAATGTCTCCATTTCTTATAATCAAGAAGCTTGAAGGGAACTATACCCTCAATTATCCAGAATAAAGTAATACCAGAAACCATTATTAAGGCTCTGTTGACAGAAGAAATATTCTCAAATAGTAATAAAAAATCTTCCATATTAATTATCCTCTGACCCGTCTCGGTTAGGAACTCTTAAGGTAGGCCATTTACCTCTTTCACCTGTCATTGGGTTTATTGGAAGAACCCTCCTATCTCTTGGCATTAATTCATCTTCTTCACTGGCTAGATATGTAAGAATAGCGACAAGAATTGCATTATCTCTTACATCATCAAAGATTATTTTATCGAATGTGTCTCTATTTGTATGCCAAGTGTAGAAATATTTACTTTTACCACCGTATGAAAAATCAAGAGATGTTAAGTTAAAACCTGGAACACCAGAAGAAACAAAATTTCTCCAATCTGATGATCCTCCAGCTCTAACCATTACTCCATTAGATTCTTTCTGAAATAAAGGTATGGGAACACCTGGGAAATCAGTTTCAATTTCCTCACTTATTTCAGATGGAACATATTTTAACCAGTCACCAATAAACCTATATGCTTCAGTAAACCCATGACCACTTATCTGAACTGTTCTACCTGTACCATTATCTTGATTGAAAAGAGCTTGAAGATTATTAACAATTTCAGGATTATCTTCTACAAATGCACTTGATCCATTTAGACCTTGTTCTTCTGCACCCCAATGACCAGCAATAATTGTTCTCTTAGGATTAGGATAAATCTTTTTCAAAATTCTCATAGCCTCCATCATTACAATAGTTCCTGTTCCGTTATCAGTAGCTCCTGTTCCTCCACCAGTAGTATCAAGATGAGCTGAAAGAATTATATATTCATTTGGTTTTTCAACACCTTCTATTCTACCAATCGAATTATATGTAGGAACTTTTCCAAGTTCTTTGGACTGTATATTAATGTTAACAGTAGGTTTTTGACCACTTTCAGCAAGTCTAAATAGTAATCCGAAATCTTCCATACTAACATCTACTGTAGGAGTATCAGGGCTTATGCCAAAAGAACCAGGACTAAAAATTGTATTTGTACCAAATCCACCTCTCCAATTACTGGTAATAATGGCTGCAGGTTTAGCATCTTCTATTGCTTTAATCATATCACTATATGCATAACCAGTTTTTCTTATATTTCTAGCTTGTCTACTTCTTTTTGTTAGTCTAAATTTTCTAATTTCTTCTAATGTTTTTTCTTTAGCCCATCTTTCAATATCATAATCAGGTCTACCGGAAATATCAGGTTCTCCTAGAAGAACATGTTTACCTTTAATAGTTTTTAACCAAGATTCAAATTTTTCTTTAGATTCATAAGGAATATTAACAACCTCTCCTAATTCACCATTCTTTTTTGTGCTAGCACTCCATGATAATTGTTGACCTTCTAGAGATTTTACCCAAGGAGACATCATGTCTATATGACTAATTCCTCTTTCCCAAGCTCTCCATTGACCAAATTGTTCATTTTTGGAATTAATTCCCCAACTATTGTATTTATCAATAACCCAATCATGAGCCTGTAACATTTGACTTGTACCGGTAAGTCTTGGTCCTATCTGATCCATTAATTCATGAGCTAAATTTTCTAATTGAGAATTATTATTAGCCTCATTAACTATCTTATTAATAGTTTGAAGTTTGTTTTGTGAATAAGAAAAGTTAAAAAATAAACTAGCAATAATAAATGGTAAAAGTTTTTTCATTTTTTTAATTTTATTGCTTCAAATATAACTAAATACTTAAATTTCAAGTGTTAAAAGAATTCTAAATCAATATATTTATAAAAACTATAGTTATGAAAAAAATCAAATACATACTTTTTTGTATTCTGATCAGTTTAAACGTAATATTTGGACAAGATAAAATTGAGAATAAGGATAAGAAAGATGAAAAAATTAATAAAAATTTACCAATTAAATCAGATAGGTCTTTTGATTTAAATACAGATGAAGGTACATGGATGTCATTGGATGTAAGTCCTGATGGAAGTACAATAGTTTTTGATTTACTTGGTGACATATATTCAATGCCAATTTCTGGTGGTAAAGCTACTCGAATTACAAAAGGAATGGCCTTTGATTCTCAACCAAGATTTTCACCCGATGGAAAATCAATTGCATATGTAAGTGATAAAAGCGGTGGTAATAATGTATGGATAAGAAATCTAGAGACTAATGATTCAATACAAATAACTAAAGAGAAAAACAATCAAACAGCTTTTGCAGATTGGTCAAAAGATGGAAATTATCTTATAATATCAAAAGGTAGAAGAAATTTAAAATTACATATGTATCATAAAGATGGAGGCAAAGGAATTAAGCTTATAGGAGAGCCTTCATCTTTAAAAATAGTTCAACCTGAAGTTGGACATGATGATAGGTATATATGGTATGCTCATAGATCTAACTCTTGGCAATATAACGCACGTTTTCCTCAATATCAAATTTCAAAATATGATAGAGAAACCGGTGAAATTAAACGTGAAACCTCAAGATTTGGTTCAGCTTTCACTCCAACTCTTTCACCAAACGGAAAATGGATGGTTTATGGAACAAGATTTGAAGATAAAACAGCATTAAGAATAAGAGATCTTCATACTGGTCACGAAAGATGGTTGGCTTTCCCTGTTCAAAAAGATGATCAAGAATCTCAAGCAACCATTGGGGTTCTTCCTAACATGTCTTTTACACCGGATAGTAAAAGTTTGCTAGCCTTCTATGGTGGTAAGATTAATAAGATTCCAATTAACGGAGAAGAATCATCAATTATCTCTTTTAATGTTAATGAGAAAATTGAGATTGGACCTGAGTTAAAATTTGATTATAAAATATCTGATGATGAATTATTAACTATTTCTCAAATAAGGGATGTATCTCTATCTCCAGACAGAAAACATTTAGCCTTCACAGCATTGAACAAACTTTATACTATTAATCTTGAAGATAATTCATTAAACAGATTAACAAATTTTCAGGATAAAATTACAGAAGCTATGCCTAAATGGAGTCCAGATGGAACAGAAATAGTATTTGCTACATGGAGTAATAATGATGGAGGAGCACTGTATAAGGTAAGATCTGATGGTAGAAAAAAACCTACACTTTTAACAGGTAGTGAGTATGGTAATAAACCAGGTGTATACTCATTTCCTAATTGGAATCCAGAAGGTGATAAAATAGTTTTTTTAGTTGGTGATGAAAGAAGCTATAAAGAAAGCTATGGACCAGGAGCTTTTAAGTCAAATGAAAGAATAATGTGGGTTTCTTCAAATGGAGGAAAACTTAATTATATAGCTGAATCAAAGGGCAGGTCAAACCCCCATTTTGTTAAAGGTAAAAACAGAATATTTTTATTTAACTATAGTAACGGTTTAGTTTCAATTAAATGGGATGGAACTGATGAAAAGAAAATAATTAAAGTTACTGGAACTACTCCTTTTGGAGCTGGTGAGAAAACTACTCCCTCTAATGCAAGCTTAATTTTAATATCCCCAGATGGGAATCAAGGTCTTGCTAAGATTGGAAACAATATTTATAGTTTTATAATTCCTTATTCTGGAGTAGAGTCTTTAAAAATTTCTGTATCAAACCCGAAGTCTTCATCATTTCCTGCTAGAAAACTTACAAAAATTGGAGGAGAGTTTCCTTCATGGGATACTTATACAAATTCAATTTATTGGTCTTTAGGTAAGTCTTTCTTT
>CABXRG010000003.1 GCA_902514615.1 uncultured Bacteroidota bacterium
GTTTTGGTGATAACTTAACAGGTGGACCTCAAAATCAAAAAGAGTTAGAGGCCTTCGATAAATTTCAAAAAACAGTATCTCCTATATCAACATTTTTAGGAACTAGAACTGAGGTAAATGTTAAAACTTGGAATTAAATAAATTTTAAAATTCATATAAAAAACCCTCTTTTAATATCGAGGGTTTTTTTATTTTTAATAAAAATTATGGCAAGAACTCCTTCAAACATGATATCACTTGGAAGTGATGCACCGGATTTTAATCTAATAGATGTAACTACCAACTCTAGTTTGTCCCTTTCTGATAGTAAAGGAGATATTGGAACAGTAATTATGTTTATATGTAACCATTGCCCATATGTTAAACATGTAAATCCAACAATAAGTAGGCTCTCTAAAAAATATCATAGTAATGATATTAAGTTTATTGCAATATCTAGCAATGACATTATCAATTATCCTGATGATAGTCCTGAAAAAATGAAAATTAATGCAATTGAAAATGATTTTAATTTTCCCTATTTGTATGACCAGACTCAAGAGGTTGCGAAAGCATATGATGCTGCTTGTACCCCTGATTTTTATCTATATGATTCAAATTTGAAGCTTGTTTATAGAGGTCAACTAGACAATTCCAGACCAGCCAACGATATTGAATCTGATGGAAGTGACATGGAAAATGCTATTCAATGCCTTAAAGATGGTGTAGAAAATAAAGAATTACAAAAACCAAGTATTGGTTGCAATATCAAGTGGAAATGACAAAACAAAATCTGATTGACTGTCATAATCGTATTAAACCATTTATTCATAATACACCTGTCTTAACATCTAATCAGATAAATAAAATGACAGGTTCTGAAATTTATTTTAAGTGTGATAATTTTCAAAAAATGGGAGCATTTAAAATGCGAGGTGCTACAAATGCAATCCTTCAACTTTCAGATGAAAATAAAAAAAATGGTGTAGTAACTCATTCATCTGGAAATTTCGCTCAAGCACTTTCACTTGCCGCGAAAAGTATTGGAGTAAAAGCATACATTGTAATGCCATCATCAGCAACTGAAATTAAAAAAACTGCAGTGAAAGGTTACGGAGGAGAACTTATTGAATGTGATCCCAACCTTAATGCAAGAGAAAAAGCTGCAAATGATATTGCAAAATCAACTGGAGCAACTTTTCTTCACCCATCTAATGATATTGAGGTTATCCTAGGACAAGGAACTGCATGTAAAGAGTTACTAGAATATAACGATTCAATAGAGCATGTCCTAGTTCCTGTTGGAGGAGGAGGTTTAATTGCCGGAAGTGCGCTAGCTGCAAAATATTTTGGAAAAAACTGTACAGTTATTGGAGCTGAACCTTTTGAAGTTGATGATGCTTATAGATCACTTAAAAGTGGGAAAATAGAGACTAATGATTCAACAAATACAATAGCTGATGGATTAAAAACTCAACTAGGTGATAAGAATTTTCCAATTATTAAGAATGAGATTAAGTCAATCATAAGAATTACAGAAGAAGAAATTATTGAGTCTATGAAAATTATATGGGAACGTTTAAAAATTATATGCGAGCCTTCTTGTTCACTCCCTCTTGCTGCAGTCTTAAAAAATAAAGAAACTTTTGAAAATAAGAAAGTAGGTATTATAATTTCTGGTGGTAATGTTGATTTAAATAATCTTCCTTTTTAAGAAAGCTTTCTGTAATTCCAAAAAGAAACTAAATACAAAAGAATACTCCCCCATCCAAGATAAATAAATGGTGAACTAGGAATATAAAAATAAGCCAGTATCTGAGCTGATAAAACCATTGTACCGATACAAATAAGCAGGTTTCTTGCAAAAGCTTTACTTTCAATAAATTTTTCTTTTGAAAAAGAAATGATGAAAAGACCTATTATAGAAACCCACAGTCCAAAGAAACGATAAATTTGTTTCAAGTATCCTGGAAGAGTATCATTTATTTCTTCACTAAATAACTTCTCAAATGTCATGCTAAGTCTTTCTTCATTTGCAACTTTATCAAGCATCCATGGTTCATCAACAAGCATCCATCTTAATCCAAGTACAATAAAGATTAATCCTAGAATTATTATTGGTGTTAGAAATAATTTTTTAGCCATATTATGAATATATCAAATTAGTCTTTTTTGTCATAGTGGGTGATACTGGATTCGAACCAGTGACCCCTACCCTGTCAAGGTAGTGCTCTAAACCAACTGAGCTAATCACCCAAGCATTACAAATCTAAAGATTTATTTATTTAAGATAATTATCAAGAAAAGTTAAGATCTTTTGATTACCCTCAATTTGTTGCTCTTTTTTTACAAATCCATGGCCTGCATCTTCGAATAAAACATATTCTACATAAGCACCTGCATTTCTTGCTTCTTGAACCATCTCATCAGATTCAATTTGAAGAACTCTTGGATCATTTGCTCCTTGTAAAACCATGAATGGATTTTTAATATTTTTTGCATGAAATAATGGAGAAATATCATAAAGTCTTAATGAGTCATTAGTATATGGATCTCCCATTTCTTTATAGAGTCTCTTTCTTGATGTTTCCCAAAAAGCAGGAATTGACCTTAATGTTCTAATCCAATTTGTAACACCATATATATTGACTCCAACTTTAAATTCTTCAGGCTCAAAAGTCATGGCTGCCATAGTCATAAATCCACCATAACTTCCACCAATAATTCCTATTTTATCAGGATCTATATAGGCCTGGTCCTGAAGCCATTTTTTCCCCCAAACACAATCTTGAAGATCATCTTCACCATGATTTTGATCATCTAATGAATAAAATGTCTTACCGTAGCCACTACTTCCCCTATTATTAACTGCAAGAATAGCATATCCATGATTAACTAAGTATTGAATTAAAGCACGATAACCGACTCTTGATTGTCCGCCAGGCCCTCCGTGAACCCAAACTAATGCTGGAACTTTATTTCCTTTTTTAGCAGAGTGTGGCTTGTATAGTATTGCTGGTATTTCTAATCCATCAAATGATTTATATCTAATCACCTCTGCATTAACAAGATCATTAGGATTAATATCTGAATTTAGATTAGAGGTAATTTTATTTAATTTATTTGTTAAAAGATCATAAGTATAGATATCACCTGGTGAATTTGGACTTCCAGCAGAAATTCTTATCATTTTTTCATCATCTGAAAAAGTAACACTATTAATGTTCATGTTTTCAATACCCACAATATTTAACTCAGATTCATCATTGGTGTTTTTAATGGTTAATTTATTTTGAGCATCCTCATTTACAGCTATTACTCTATATGAATCATTTTTTGAGAGATAGGTAAATGCTACATCCCAATTAGTCTTGTACTCAACTTTTCTATCTCCATTTGATAAATTATATGACATTAAATAATAAAACTCACTATCATAATTTGTTGTATAAAAGAATTTTTCATCAGTTTTATTGAAATTTTGACCAGAATAGTTAGCAATTTGATTTGAAATTTCTGATAACTGTTTATTTTTAATTTCATACAAGAATAATTTTTGCTCAGTATTAGAAATATTGATATTTAAAACTAAATAATCATCATTATTTGAGATATCATCAATAACATATCCTGCATCATTTTTAAAAATCATTTTAGAATCAAGAGTCTTTATATTTATTTCATACAAATCAAAAAATCTTGGATCTCTAGAATTAGATTGAATATACATACCTAGTTCATCATTGGTCCAACCAAAGAATATTGCTCTTGTATTTTCTCCTGGTGTAAGATCTATGCTTTCCTCGTCCCTTATTATGTAAACATGAGAGTTTTCATTTCCACCTTTATCAGCAGAATATATTACTTCACCTGTGGTTGGCGAATAACCTCTAACAAAAAATGATTCTTCTTTGGAGTCAGTTATTTGGGTTTCTATATTATTCTCTAGATTAACCTCATAAATGTTAAATATTCCTGACTTATCAGAACTATAGACTAATTTGCTTGCATCTTTGGAAAAAGATCCTCCAGCACTTCTATTATTAGACATTAAAGTTTCTATTGAGTACTGCTGAATTTTTTTTTCTGATTCAGAACATGAAATAACAAGAATAAATAGTGGCAATAATTTTAAAAAAAATTTCATAGATATATTTTTGAGCAAAGTAAGATACGATTTATGAAAGATTTCTTGTTACTTTTAGATTATGAAACATTTATCAAAAGAAGAATTCGATGATCTACAAAAATTTTACAGAATTAATCTCATTAATTCCTGTACTGGTTACAAATCAGCAAATCTATTAGGAAGTATATCTAAGGAAGGTGTTGAGAATGTTTCTGTTTTTAGTTCAATTACTCATTTAGGAAGTAATCCTGCAATGCTTGGATATATTCTAAGGCCTACAACTGTTCCAAGAGATACATTTAAAAATATTAAGGAAACCAAATTATTTACAGTTAATCATATTTTTAAAGATATAATTAGTGAAGCCCATCACACAAGTGCAAAATACCCTGAAGAAATATCTGAATTTGATAAAACAAATTTAGAGCAAGAATACAGAGATGGATGCGAAGCACCATTCGTAAAAGGTAGTCCTGTTCAATTGGTTTGTAAATATCAAAATGAGTATAACATAAAAGAAAATGGAACTATACTTGTAGTAGCTTCAATAGAGGACTTGTATTTTAATGAAGATCTAGTAAGTGATTCTGGTTTTCTTCAACTTGATAAAGGAGGTGTAGTAACTGTTAATGGATGTGATGGTTATGCTCTTCCAAGTCTATTGAATAGATTCGAATACCAAAGACCAAAAAAATAAATGGACTTTATATCTGAAAAATTAACTGAATATATTTCTGAGAATTCAAATAAAGAACCTGAAATTCTTGCAAGATTAAATCAAGAAACCTATCAGAAAATTCTTAAACCTAGAATGATAAGTGGTCATGTTCAAGGAAGATTTTTAAGTACAATCTCTAAGATGAAATCTCCATCAACAATACTTGAAATTGGAACATATACTGGCTATGGAACACTTTGTTTAGCAGAAGGATTATTAAATGAAGGAATGATATTTACTATTGACAGAAATGAAGAGCTACTTAAAATTCAAAATAAATATTTTGAGCAAAGTGGTAAAAGAGATAATATAATTCAACTCACAGGTAATGCAATTGAAATTTTAAAAGATTTAGACAAAACTTTTGATATAGTATTTATTGATGCTGATAAAGAAAATTATATTGAATATTTTAAAATAGTTGCAGAAAAACTTAATAAAAATGGAATTATCATATCAGATAATGTTCTTTGGTCAGGAAAAGTAATAGAATCAACCTCAAAACATGATGAAGAAACTAATATTTTAATTAAATATAATAGGCTATTAAATGAAGATAAAAGGTTTGAAACTATTATTTTACCAATTAGAGATGGTCTTTCTCTATCCCGATTAATTTAAATCTCTTTTAATTGAATCTTTTAGATCATCAAAATCCTTTTTAATATCACTCACGCTATCTTTAAGATCTTTTGTTAATGAATCTGTTGGATTTTTGACATCAGTATTTTTAGAGATTTCAGTTTTTATTTCATTCGTAGCTTGTTTTATTTGAGTCATCCCTTTTGCAAGACCTTTTGCAATTGATGGTATTTTATCAGCTCCAAAAACTAGAAGTACAATAAAAAAAACAAAGACTAATTCAGCGCCACTAATAAACAATATCATATTATCAAAACTAATCATTAATTCAACCTCTTAAAATTTTTTTTAAAATAATCTATTACTAGTGTATAATTTCCCATTTTAAAATTTTCTTCAACGGGATAATTATGATAGGTAGATGTGACAAATTCATGAATGTTATCTTCTGGAAGTTTAAATTCATCAATAAAAAATCTTAATCCATAAAATTTTATTATTTCATCAATTAAGTTAAAATCATTTTTAAATTCTCTGAATTGTCTCTTTTCTTTATAATAGCCAGAAACCCAATTGTACATTCTTTCAATATCTAAACCTCCAGTGAGAGGAGCTAAAAGAAGTTCTTTAGTTAATTGTGAATTAGATGGAATATCTTCTTTTCTGATACCTTTAAAACCAGGAATTCCTAAATCATCGAAATTTAAATCTTTTACTATACCAGAGTTTTGAAGATCATTCATAAGACTACCAGAAAGTCCACTAGAATTAACAATTACTTCATCAAGTTCATTAACAAATTCTTCCAAAAATATGGTTATGGATAATGAATTAAACACATCATTATCTATTTTAATTTTTCTTCTTTTAAATTGAATTGCAGAAAATATTATTTCATCATTTAAATTAACTAAAATCTTAAATTTCCCATTTGAATCAGTAATTGTTGCTTCATATGAAGTTATGTTTAATACATGCACTCCTTCAATTGAATATGAATTATCATTATAAACAATTCCTTCAATAAACTTTTGGTTATTAGATTGCGAAAAAGAATACAGAGAAATAAAAAGAAAAAGAGAAACTAATTTTCTCATTCAACTTTCAGATCTTTATATAGATCAGCTTTATTTAACAGATAATCAATTACTAAAAATTGATTCTTTTCCAAAATTAAATTTTTCATTTTTACATCTGAATCAAGATTTAATAAAAAATCATTTATTTCAAAGGATTCTAATTTAAGTACCTCAGAAAAAAAGTTTTCTTCCAAAATAAGTGGTAAAACTTCACTTGGGATGATATTTAGTTTTTCCTCATCTGATTTAGAGTCAACTAGAGTAGAAAGGAGTTTAAATATATTTACAAAATTTAAACCATTGATCACCTGCCTATTATCAGTTAGGACATTTTGAATTTTCGAAGACTTGTCCGCTAAATAATCAAATCCTTTAAATTGTTCCTCTTTTAAATCAAGAAATTTATGAGTATCATCTGGAGTTATTACAACTTCATCTAATTCTCTTACCCTTTGATTTATTTGGACAACAATTCTTTTATTCTTTAATATTTCTTTATTAACTCTTACTGTTCTAATAATATATTGAACAGATGAAAAAATTATTTCATCACCCTCTCTAGCATAGATTTCAAATTCACCTTCATTATTAGTTATTGTTGAACTTTGAGCAGTATTATTAATAACATTTGCTGCTGGAACATTTATATTTCTATAAATTACTTTTCCTTGAATTAACTCTCTTTCTTGAGAATAACTAAAGTGTATAATGAAAATGAAAAATAAAATTTTTTTAAGCATGTTTACATCGCTAATTTAAATTTACAAAATTCATACAACAATCAGTGTAGTATTAGTCTTTAAAGAAATAATACTATCTAACAAAAACAGGCTTTAATGGATTGGTAGTTTCATCCTGACTATACATGTAACCAGAAGAATTAAAATGATTTATATCAGATAAAGATTGAATTTCATTATCAATTAAAAATCTAGTCATAAAGCCTCTAGCTTTTTTTGCATAAAAGGAAATAATTTTAAGTTTTCCGTTTTTAAAATCTTTAAATACAGGGGTAATGATTGTATTATCAACCAAAGAAGAGTCAAAAACTGAAAAATATTCATTACTAGCAAGATTGATTATAAGTTCCTCGTCTTTTATCTCTTTTTTAATCGAATCTGTAACATCATTTTTCCAGAAATCATAAAGATTTTTTGATTTATCAATAGATATTTTGGTACCCATCTCTAGTCTGTACGGTTTTATTTGATCAAATGGTTTTAAAATACCGTATAAACCTGACAATATTCTTAATGAGCTTTGAAGTTTATCATGGTTAGACTTAGAAATAGTCAATGCATTAATGCCTTCATAAACATCACCATTAAATGCAAAAATAGCTTGCTTTTCTTTTGAATTACTATTTTGAAAATCCTGATTTCTAGACCAATTAAGATCACTAAGTTTTGGGGAAATACCCATAAGATTACCAAGAGCAGGTGCAGAAAGATCTTTTAAGATATTATTAATTTTTTTAGCCTTGTTTGCAAATAAAGGTTTAGAGGTAAGACTTGTTTCAACAATATTTTCAAAATCTAAAGACTTAGCTGGTGAAATAAGAATTTTCATTTTTTATTTCAAATTTATAAATTTTTATGCTTAGAATAAAGTCTCCACTTATCAATTACTGAAGCAATATCTTCTGGAATTTCAGAATTGAAACATAATTTTTCTTTTGTTTTAGGGTGGATAAACCCAAGTGTTTTTGCATGAAGAGCTTGTCTTGGAAGAAGTCTAAAACAGTTATCTACAAATTGCTTATATTTTGTGTATACAGTGCCTTTCAATATTTTGTCACCGCCATATCTTTCATCATTAAATAATGTGTGACCTATATACTTCATGTGAACTCTTATTTGGTGAGTTCTTCCAGTTTGAAGCTTACAAGTAATTAGTGTTACATATCCAAACCTCTCTATTACCTTATAATTTGTAATTGCTTCTTTCCCTCCCTCTATATCTTCATAAACAATCATTTGAAGTCTATTTTTTGGGTTTCTTCCTATTGGAGCATTTATCTCCCCCTCATCATCTTTTACATCACCCCAAACTAGAGCATAATACTCTCTCTCAACAGATTTTTTAAAAAATTGTTTTGCAAGTAAGGTCATTGATTTTTCAGTTTTTGCAATAACTAATAAACCTGATGTGTCTTTATCTATTCTATGAACTAAGCCAGGTCTGTTTGATGAATTATTCGGAAGATTGTCAAAATGATATAATAAGGCATTTATTAATGTGCCGGAATAATTTCCATGTCCAGGATGAACAACCATTCCACTTTTTTTATTAACTATAATTATTGAATCATCCTCAAATTCAATATCTAAATCAATTTTTTCTGGAGTGAGAAGATTCTCATAAGGTGGATGAGTAAAAAGTATTCTAATTTTATCATCCTTTTTTACTTTATAGCTTGATTTAACAATTTTATCATTCACTCTTATAGATCCTTCTTTAGCAGCTTTTTGAATTTTATTTCTAGTTGCATTTTCAATCCTACTCATAAGAAATTTGTCTATCCTAAGAGGTTCTTGACCAGAATCAATATCAAATGCAAAGTGCTCGTGAAGTTCCTGTTCGAAATCAAGTTTAGAATTATCTTTTTCCATTGCCCAAAATTAAATCCAACTCTGAGTTTAATGGAATTTTTTGTCCCGGAAGTATCTTCTCCCCCTCAAATAAAACATCTAACACCATATCTTTTCCAATATTATCAACATAACTATAATCATTTACTTGAAAGCCAAGAGCAGTAAGAATCGATTCTGCATTTCTTTTAGTTATCTGAATTACATTTGGTAAAGAAATTTTTTGAAAATTTTTAGGATTTACATTAAGATAAATTTTTCTATTCTTTTTTACTAATTCAAGTTCTTTGGGTATTTGAGATATTATTGAATAATTTGGAAGATCAACAAAAAATTTAGAAGAATCTAACACCTCATACCTAAGTCTATTATCATCTAAGACAGTTAATGCTTCATCTAAATTCATTCCAGATAAATCAGGCACCTCAATGTAAGAATTATGTTTTGTGTAAATCTTAAGAGAATTGTAGACTACAAAAAATACAATAAAAATGATTATTACCATTAGAATAGCTTGCTTAAATAATGATTTACTTTTAAAGTGATTTAAAATTTTCATTTAAATAATTTAATGCAAATATAATAAGACATAATTGTCTTTTATTATAATGAGTTACATTTGAAAATAATATGAAAAATATTGGTGTTGTTTTTGGCGGGTACTCTTCTGAATATGAAGTATCTGTTAAAAGTGGAAAATTTATTTATGATAATCTGAAAGATTATCAAGATTGGAATATTTATGAAATCCGTATTTCAAAAAATAAGAATACTGTTAAGTTTAAAGAAGAAATATTTGATTTAGATTTTCAGAGTTTTTCATTTAAGATTGATGATAAAATTATTAAACTTGATGCAGTATTTAACATTATTCATGGTGATCCAGGAGAAAATGGAATCTTGGCTGAAATTTTAGAACGAAATAAAATTCCACAGACTAGTTGTAATTCTTACGTTTCAGAATTAACTTTTAACAAGAAAAAGTATATTGAATTTGTTGGTGGTTTAAATATCCCATGTTCAAAACAAGTTCTATTAAAAAAGAAAGACACTATTAATGTCTCAAAAATATTAGAGACAATTAAGATTCCTTGTATAGTTAAACCAAATAATGGGGGAAGCAGTATCGGAGTCTCTAAAGTGAATTATCCAGATGAATTAGAAAATAAAATTAAAATTGCTTTTAAGGAAGGAGATGAAGTATTAATTGAGGATTTCCTTGAAGGTCAAGAAGTTTCAGTAGGAGTTATTGATAGAGACAATGATAGAATAATTCTTCCAATTACAGAAATTATTAGTGAAAATGAACTTTTTGATTACAATGCAAAGTATCTTGGAGAATCACAAGAGATAACTCCAGGTAATATTTCAGCTAAATCTAAAGAATTGATTCATAAATATATAAATACGATTTATGATAATATTGAGTTAAAAGGGATTACGAGGTCAGAGTTCATAATTGTAAATCAAAATCCACACATTCTTGAAACAAATACAATTCCAGGATTTACAAAGCAAAGTATTGTGCCTCAACAAATAGAGGCAAATGGTTTATCAATTAAAGAAGTAATTTATAATCAGATGAAATCAATTCTCTAAATTATAATTAAATTTAAAAAATGAAAAGAGCTGTATTTCCCGGATCTTTTGATCCTATTACAATAGGTCATCAAGACATAGTTAATAAAGGACTTAAAGTCTTTGATGAAATTATCATTGGTATAGGTGAAAACACAGATAAAAAATATATGTTTTCAACTGATAAAAGATTTGAATTTGTAAGTACAACTTTCAAAAATTCTAAAGAGGTTGATGTTAAGATATATAAGGGATTGACAGTAGATTTTTGCAAAAAAAATGATGCTCAATTTATCATAAGGGGATTAAGAAATCCTGCAGATTTTGAATTTGAAAAAAGCATTGCACTCACTAACCGAAAAATGACAGGAATTGAAACTATATTTTTTCTAACTGATTCAGAAAACTCTTTTATCAGTAGTAGTATTGTTCGAGAACTAATAAAAAATAAAGGTGATTATAAATTATTTATCCCCAAAGGAATTTCTATTTAGGACCTCAAAAACAATTATCCTTATATTTTCAAAGGCATCACTTAAAAAATCTTCAATTCCCACTTTTGAAATCCATTCTGATTTTGAAATTCCCTCCTCAATTTGAGGGTGAAGTTGCCCCATATAATTAGTTGACATTTTAAACCAATATGTTTTTTTTAATCTAAAGCTTTTACCTTTCTTAAAAATATGATATGTTTCTGACAGTTGATTTTGAACTATCAAATCTGCTACTCCAGTTTCTTCAGTTACTTCTCTTTTAGCAGCTTCAATTATTAATTCATTCTTTTCAACTCCCCCTTTTGGAAGATCCCACTTTTCATTTCTAAAAATAAATAATAATTTATTATCAGATCTTTCTACTAAACCTCCAGCAGCCTCAATAACTGGAAATTGTTTCAAAAAAATTTTCCAAAGTTTGTCAATATTTTTATGATACAAATAGACCTTATTGTTTTTAGTTGATTTTAAAGCTTTTAATATTTGACTAGCATTAGAGTATTTAATAAAAATAAAAGGTTCATTATCTGAAAACACTTGAATTTCGTTAGTAAGAATTAAGGGCTTTTGGTTGAAAAAAACTTTATACATTTGTAACGATGGTATTAGATAAAAAAATTGCCGAGCATACTGTAAATTATCTTACACAAATTAATGCAATTAAATTAAATACCAAAAATCCATTTACTTGGACAAGTGGAATAAAATCTCCTATTTACTGTGATAATAGATTAATACTTTCATTTCCTAATGTCCGAAGTTTTGTTGCAGATGAAATGGCAAATATTGTGAAAAAAAAATATGGTGAAAACATATCTATTGCAGGTGTTGCAACAGGAGCAATTGCTATTGGAGCTATGATTGCTGAAAGATTAAGTTTACCTTATGCCTATGTAAGGCCAGAGCCTAAAGAACACGGGTTGAAAAATCAGGTTGAAGGTAATATCGAAGAAGGTTCTAATGTTGTAGTAATTGAAGACCTTATAAGCACAGGTAAGAGCAGTTTAAATGCAATAAATGCTCTGAAATCAGATGGATACAATGTAATGGGGATGTTATCTATTTTTTCATATAATTTTCAGTTTGCAAATAAAAAATTTGAAGATGAGAATATCTCAATCAATTCATTAGCAAATTATAACACATTAGTTGAAATAATAGAATCCAATGGTGAACTTGAAAATGAAGAGATAAGCAGATTAAAAAAATGGAGGGAAGACCCAAAGAATTGGATCTAGGTTAAGTAAGTATTTTAATATCACCTGTATCACATTTAGTAATTCCTTTTGAATCTATTTTGACTTTTATTTGTCCATTTTCAATTACCTCTATAACCTTTCCTTTAAAAATTTTTCCATTTATTAGAAAAGTACATTCATCTAATCCGTACAAATTTTTATTATACTCCTTTGCAAGTTCATTTGTATGATTAATTTTTGAAAAATAAAATTTATAATTTTTAATTAATTCACTCAACACATTATCTACAGAAATATCTTTTTTAGATAATTGTTTAATAGAAGTTGCATTAGGTAAATTTTTAAAAATAATTTGATTAATATTTATACCAGTTCCAATAATTGATGACTGAACTTTCTTAGATCTAACGACATTTTCAATTAATATTCCAGAAATTTTTTTATTTCCTGACAAAATGTCGTTAGGCCATTTAATAAATACTTTATCAGATATAAAAGTTCTAATTGTTTTTAGTACAGATAGTGAAACAGCATAGTTAATAGAGTATGCATTATTAGATGAAATCTTCGGGAAAATGAAGTATAACGAGCATAGTAGATTTTTTCCATAACTAGAATGCCATCTTTTAGATAGTTGCCCCTTTCCTCCATATTGATATTTTGCACATAATATATCCCCACTAACTATTTTTTTTGATTTAATTAACAACTTTACTTTGTCATTTGTTGACCTAGTGGCATTAACTTTGATTATCTTATTAGTGGACATTATATTAAAAGTAATAAATTTGAAAAAAGAATTGTTTAATGGTTAAATCCAAATTACAGGAAACTAAACTAATTAACGAGATTTTGTTTAGCATAGGGGAAGTGAAGGGTGTAGATATTAATATAATGGACCTATCAAAGATAAGCAATACTGTATGTGGATTCTTTATTGTGTGTACAGGAACATCAAACACTCATGTTGCTGCCATTGCAAATTCTGTAAGAAGACATGTTAGTAAAAAACTTAAAGAAAAACCTTTTAGCACTGAAGGAGCTGAAAACCAAGAATGGGTATTAATAGACTATGTTGACGTTGTTGTTCATATATTTCAAAGAGAAATTAGAGAATTTTATGATATTGAAAACCTTTGGGGAGATGCTAAAATTACAAATGTTGAATCAAAAGCTTAATTAATGGCAAATAAGAAAAAAAATAATAAATCAAAAATTAATATCTATTGGTTCTATGCTTCAGTAGTTTTTTTCATCTTAAGCATTGGATTACTTGGTGGTGATTCTGGTCTTCAGAATACCCAACCAACTGATATTTCATCTTTCGAAAATTATCTTCGAAATGGCGATATAGATAAAGTTGCTATTATAAACCAACGATATGCTCAGGTGACATTAAATGAGAATGCTCTTGATAAAGACATTCACAAAAATGCTAAAGCAAAAAATTTTTTGGGACAGGACAATTTAACAGGTCCTCATTATCAATTTGAAATTGGTACTCCTGAGTTATTTGAGACTAAACTTCAAGAAATTAGAGACTCCGAGAATTTAAATTTTTCAGTTGAATTTATAACAATGGAAAATAGATGGATGGATGTTCTAATAGGTTTCCTTCCAATAATAATAATTATTGGAATATGGATATTTCTAATGAGAAGAATGTCTGGAGGTGCTGGAGGTGGTGGTGGTCAAATATTCAATATTGGTAAATCTAAAGCTAGATTATTTGACCAAAATACGGAAGTTAAAGTTTCATTCAAAGATGTTGCTGGGTTAGTAGGTGCAAAAGAAGAAGTTCAGGAAATTGTTGATTTTCTAAAAAACCCAAAAAAATATACTGTTCTAGGAGGTAAGATTCCAAAAGGGGCTCTATTAGTTGGAGCACCTGGTACAGGTAAAACATTATTAGCAAAAGCTGTAGCAGGAGAGGCAAAAGTTCCATTCTTTTCACTTTCTGGTTCTGATTTTGTTGAAATGTTTGTTGGAGTTGGAGCTTCCAGAGTAAGAGATTTATTTAAACAAGCTAAAGAAAAATCTCCATCTATTATTTTTATTGATGAGATTGATGCAATTGGAAGAGCTAGAGGCAGAAGCAATATGACAGGCTCAAATGATGAAAGGGAAAACACATTAAACCAACTTCTAACTGAAATGGATGGGTTTGGAACTAATACAAATGTTATTGTAGTTGCTGCAACAAATAGAGCTGATGTTTTAGACAAGGCATTGATGAGAGCAGGAAGATTTGACAGACAAATTTTTGTTGACTTACCTGACTTAAATGAAAGAAGAGAAATTTTCATGGTTCATTTAAAGCCATTAAAAAAGAGTAGAGCTCTTGATGTTGATTTTTTGGCTAAGCAAACACCTGGTTTTTCTGGAGCTGATATAGCAAACGTTTGTAACGAAGCTGCACTTATTGCAGCAAGAAATAATAAAAAATCTGTTGGAAAGCAAGACTTTTTAGATGCTGTTGATCGAATTGTTGGAGGTCTTGAGAAAAAAAATAAAATAATTACAAAGGAAGAGAAAAATACGATCGCATTTCATGAAGCTGGACATGCAATAGTTAGTTGGCTACTTGAACATGCAGCTCCTTTAGTTAAGGTAACTATTGTTCCCAGAGGACAATCTCTAGGTGCTGCTTGGTATCTTCCAGAAGAAAGGTTAATAGTAAGAACCGAACAAATGTTAGATGAAATGTGTGCTACATTAGGTGGACGTGCTGCAGAAAAGATCATGTTTAACAAGATTTCAACTGGAGCTTTAAGTGATTTAGAAAAGGTTACAAAACAAGCCAGAGCAATTGTTTCTGTTTATGGTCTAAATGATAAGATTGGAAATATCACTTATTATGATTCTAGCGGACAGGCTGATTATAATTTTACTAAACCATATTCTGAGGAAACAGCAAGAAAAATTGATGAAGAAATTTCTTTAATCATTGAAAAGCAATATAAAAGAGCTTGTTCAATCCTTAAAAAGAATAAAGCTAAACTATCAACTTTAGCATCCAGATTACTTGATAAAGAAGTTATTTTCAAAGAAGACCTTGTAAAAATTTTAGGAGAGAGACCTTTTACTAAAGAAGTAATAGAAAAAAATAAAGATTAAATATTTTGGGATTCTGGGATTTTTTTAAAAACAAGAAAAATGAGGATTTAAATGAAATACAACCCTCTCTATCTAAAGATGCCTCAAATGATTTAGTTTTTGCAAAGAACTTTACCGGTTTTGGGGGTAGATTCATTTTTATAGATGAAAAAAATTCTACAAACGAAATTTTTCAAAAAATAATAGAAGAGAATCAATGGGTTAGTGACAATGTATGCTCTCTTGATTCTAATATTTCTAAAAATCTTGATATTAGACTAATTAGAAAAATTGATAATGTTAATGTTAAAGCTTTAGTGACTGAATGTGAGTTTTTATTATCTAATACTGGTAGGATATTAATATGTAATAAGCAAATTAAAAGTAATAGAATTGAAGATCTTCCACCTGTGGTAATTGTACTTGCTAAATCTAATCAGTTTGTGTCAGATGTTAGTGAAGGAATGACAAAGTTAAAACACAAGTATAAGACTAATTTCCCGTCTAATATTACTACAATTAATGTGAAGAATAAACTCAATGAAGACAATTTTTTAACATATGGTAATAGTGCCAAAGACATATATCTAATATTAAGTGATGATTAATTTTCTTCCAAGATTGATTACTGGTATATTTTATATTTTACTTGTCTCTTTATCAATCATTTACAGTAAAGAAAGTTTTATTTTAGTTTTTACCGTACTAGCTTTTATAGCTACCTATGAATCTCATCAATTGTGGAAAAAAATCAAATTAAACAGTTCAAATTATGATGATTTAAATCAATCATTAGTCTACAGAATACCTCAATACTATGTATTTCAATCGATGACAGTATTAGTTCTAATTCCTTTTTGTTTTGATGAAATTTATAACCCATATTCAATTTTATTAATCTTTATTTTAATCTGGATAAGTGATACTATGTCTTATTTTTTTGGATCTTATTTTGGCAAAAGCAAAATGAAAATTAAAGCTTCACCAAATAAAACATGGGAAGGTTTTATAGGAGGACTATTTTGCTCTATAATTTTTAGTGTAATTTCATTTAATTACATTCAAGAAATCTATCCATTCTGGAAAACAATTACTCTTGGTTTTCTAATTCCTATTTTTGGATTATTTGGTGATATTTATCAATCTAGAATTAAAAGAAAAGCTGGAGTAAAAGACAGCGGTAATATATTACCAGGTCATGGTGGAGTTTTTGATAGACTTGATAGTGCAATGGGAGTTTCTTATATAGCAATGATAATTACTTTAATATAATGTTTCATAAAGAAGGTTTTAAAATAATAATTTTTAACTTTTTAATGAGTACCTCCCTTGTAATCTCATTAGAAATATTAATTAATTCTGAAAATATTAAAAGTTTTGCTCAAGTATTGATATTAATACAATTCTTATTGACTTTATGGTTTTTTAGAAATCCTAAAAGAAATGTTACAACAAATAGTGAGCAGATATTAAGTCCTGCAGATGGTAAGATAGTCGATATAAATAAAGTCGATGAAAAAGAATTTTTTAATGATAAAAGAATTCGAGTTTCTATATTCTTATCTCCTTTAAATATTCATGTAAACAGGTATCCAGTCTCTGGAGAAGTTACTTACAGTAAACATCATCATGGAAACTATATAGTTGCATGGCATCCAAAATCTTCAGAAAAGAATGAAAGGACATCAGTTGTAATAAAAAATAAAAAGTTTGGTGAAATCTTGTATAGACAAATAGCTGGTACCGTAGCAAGAAGAATTGTTAACTACGCACAAAAAAATATTCATGTAAAACAGGGTGAAGATTCTGGATTTATAAAGTTTGGGTCAAGGGTTGACCTTTTTTTACCTTTGAATACTGATGTTAAAGTAAAAGTTGGAGATAAAGTTAAGGGAGGGATTACAATAATAGTTTAATTAACTTAGCTCAGAAATTGATTTTTGTAAAGATTTAATTTTTTGCTCTGTATCTACTATCTTTTGTTTTTCTAGATTTACAATTGCATCAGGAGCATTTTTTACAAATTTCTCATTTTTTAATTTGTTTTGTACGGACTTTAAAAAGCTCTCATTATAATTAAGCTCTTTAGTTAACTTTTCAATTTCCGCATCCTTATCGAATCCTTCTTCTAGAGGTATAAAGAATTCGTAATTTTTAATTAAAAAAGAATTAACCATCTTAAAATCATCTTTTGAGGACTCTACCAAATTTTTAATCCAAGCTATTTTTTTTATTATTTCAATATTTACCAGTGGTTTATTATTTGGTAAGTAGTATAAATCAAGAGATGTTTTGAATGAAATATTTTTTTCCTTCCTATAATTTCTAATTTGTGATATTATTTCCTTGGTAGTTTCAAAATCATTTACAATTGTTTGATCATAGTTTTCTATTTTGGGCCAATTACTAATTGTAAGTGGAACAGAGTCATTAACATCAGGTAGATTATGAAAAATCTCTTCAGTTAAAAAAGGCATAAAAGGATGAAGAATTTTTAAATTATTTTCAAATAATTTAATTAGTTCATTTTTAGATTTTAGATCAATTTGTTCACCGTAATCAGGTTTAACAATTTCAAGTAACCAAGAACAAAAATCATCCCAAATTAATCTGTAAGAAGACATTAAAACATCTGAAATTCTGTAATTATCAAAGTTTTTATTTATTAATTCAAGTGTGTTATGAAACTTGTTATTATACCAATTAAGTGCTAGCTTATTTACTTTAGGTTGAGGTTTATTTTTATCAGTTTCCCAGCCATAAACAAGCCTTAAGGCATTCCATAACTTATTAGTAAAATTCTTTCCTTGTTGACATAAAGACTCATCAAATAATAAATCATTTCCAGCTGCAGAACTCAGCATTAATCCAACTCTTACTGAATCAGCTCCATACTCTTCTATAAGTTTAATAGCATCAGGAGAATTACCAAGTTGTTTTGACATTTTTCTTCTAAGTTTATCTCGAACAATTCCAGTAAAATAAACATTTGAAAAAGGCTTTTCATCTCTAAATTCATACCCAGATATAATCATTCTAGCAACCCAAAAAAATATGATATCAGGTCCAGTTACTAGATCTTGAGTTGGATAATAATAGTTTATTTCTTTATTATTAGGGTTTCTAATTCCGTCAAATACTGAAATTGGCCACAACCATGATGAAAACCAGGTATCTAGTACATCGTTTTCTTGAATTATCTCATCCTCTTTATACTGAATTTTAGATATACTGTTAATTTTGGTTAATGCTTCTTTTTTATTTTTTGCAACTATATATTCTTCTTTATTACCATAATAAAACACCGGAATTTGATGTCCCCAAGATAACTGTCTTGAAATATTCCAATCTTTAATATTTTCAAGCCAATATTTATATGTAGATTTAAATTTACTTGGAAAGAATTTTATGTTTTCGTTTTCAAGAACATTTTCTATAGCTGGTTTTGTAATATCATTCATTTTAAGAAACCATTGCTTTGATAATCTTGGTTCTATCACCGCATTTGTTCTTTCTGATCTTCCAACATTATGAATATAATTTTCCTTTTTTAATAACAGATTATTAGACTTTAATTCAAATTCGATTTCTTTTCTAACAACAAATCTATCTTTTCCTTGGTAGTGAAGTCCGTTATAATTTAAAGCAGCATTTTCATCGAAAATATCGATTGTATCTAGATTGTGTTTTAAACCTAGATTATAATCATTAATATCATGAGCGGGTGTGACTTTTAAACAACCTGTTCCAAATTCTAAATCTACATATGAATCAGCTATAATTGGAATTTTTCTTCCACATATAGGAACAATTGCTTGTTTACCAATCAGATCCTTATATCTTTCATCTTTTGGATTAACGCATAAAGCAGTATCACCAAAAATAGTTTCTGGTCTTGTAGTAGCAATTTGGAGTTCTTTATTTGAATTATCTATTGAATATGTCAAGTAATAAAGGCTTGAATCTTCTTCAATATAGTTAACCTCTTCATCAGATACAGTAGTCTTAGCCTCAGGATCCCAATTTATCATCCTATAACCTCTATAAATTAAATCTTTCTTATATAGTATTTCAAATGCTTCAATTACAGATTCATACATATCATCATCAAGGGTAAATTTAGTTCTATCCCAATCACATGAACATCCAAGTTTTTTTAGTTGTTCTAGTATACCACCACCATACTTTTCTGTCCATTCCCATGCATGTTTCAGAAATTCATCTCTTGAGATATCAGACTTATTAATTCCTTTTTGTTTAAGATTTTCAACAACTTTTGCCTCAGTTGCAATTGATGCATGATCAGTTCCAGGTACCCAACAAGCATTTTTACCTAGCATTCGAGCCCTTCTTACTAAAATATCTTGAAGTGTGTTATTAAGCATATGTCCCATATGTAATAATCCTGTAACATTTGGTGGTGGAATAACTATAGTAAAAGGTTCCTTTTCATTTGGAACTGAATTGAAAAGTTTGTTATCCATCCAAAATGAATACCATTTTTTTTCCGTAGCAATGTGGTTGTACTTTGGGGAAATTTGCATCAATTCATAAATATTTTAATCTAAAACAAAAATAACATACCTTGAAGTATATTTGCAAAATTAAGTTAAATAAATGCCAACAATTTCAAAAAAAGGAAATAATATTTCTCCTTCACCTATTAGAAAACTAGTGCCATTTGCAGATCAAGCAAAAAAAAAAGGAATTGATATCCTCCATTTAAACATTGGGCAACCAGATATTAAATCACCTACCGAGTCTATTGATGCAATAAAGAATATTGAATTAGATTTATTAAAATATGAATATTCTCAAGGGTCTTATGAATTTAGAAATAATTTATGTAATTACTATTCTAATCATAATATTGATGTTGTACCTGCTGATATAATAACAACTGTTGGAGCTAGTGAAGCTTTATCCTTTACAATGAATTCTATATGTGACCCAGGAGATGAAGTTATAATTCCTGAGCCTTTTTATGCAAATTATAATGGGTTTGCTCAAGCCTCAGATGTGAAAGTTATTCCTGTAACTTCAAAAATTGAAGATAATTTTGCTTTGCCCTCAATCGAATCATTTGAAAATAAAATAAATAATAAAACCAAAGCAATAATTATTTGTAATCCATGTAATCCTACTGGATATGTTTATTCAAAAGATGAGATAATTTCAATTGCTGAGCTTGCGCGAAAACATGATCTATTTATAGTTGTTGACGAAGTTTATAGAGAATTTATATATACAGACATAAAACATTTCTCTATTCTAGAAAATCAAAGATTTTATGAGAACGCAATATTAATAGATTCAACATCCAAGAGATACAGTTTGTGTGGTGCAAGAATTGGATTCATTGTATCAAAAAATTCAGAATTTATTGAAACCTGTTTAAAGTTTGCACTTACAAGACTTTCTCCTCCTACCCTAGCTTTAATAGCAGCCAATGAGGCATTAAATTCTGATGTAAAATATATTAGAAATGTTATCAATGAATATTCAAACAGAAGAAAAGTTTTAATAAGTGAACTATCTAAATTAAAGGGCATACAATATTCAGATCCTATGGGTGCCTTTTATTCAATAATTAAACTACCTGTTGATAATGCTGAAGAATTCGCAAAATTCTTGCTTACAGATTTTTCAATTAATAATGAAAGTGTTATGGTCTCTCCTGCATCAGGATTTTACAGCTCTAAAAATATTGGGATTGACGAAATCAGAATAGCTTTTGTTCTCAATTCTGAAAAACTTAGACGAGCTATAAATATAATTAATTTAGGTCTTAAGGAATTCATAAGCTAGTTCATGAAAATTCATAGAAATGCTTCACTAAAAAATTTTAACACATTCAATGTAGATGAAAAGGCTGAAATATTATTTGAAATTGATAATATTAAAGATCTATCCAATATTTTATCAAAAGAAAACAAAAAAGATGAGATACTTGTATTAGGTGGCGGAAGCAATATTCTCTTCACTAAACCTTATAAGGGAATAATAATTAATTTGAAAAATAAAGGTGTAAAAATAATACAGGAGGATGAAAATAGTGTTTTAGTAGAAGTGTCTGCAGGAGAAAATTGGCATGATTTTGTATTATGGGCAGTACAAAATGGTTTTGGTGGTGTAGAAAATCTATCCTTAATTCCAGGAAATATTGGAGCTGCTCCAATTCAAAATATTGGAGCTTATGGTGTTGAATTAAAAGACATATTCTATAGTTGTAAAGGATTGATGTTAGATTCTTTTAATGAATTTGAATTAAAAAAATCTGAATGTAAATTTGAGTATCGAAGTTCGATTTTTAAATCTAAGTTAAAAGGTAAAACAATAATAACTTCGGTTCAGCTTATTTTAACAAAGTCAAAGCATAACTTTAATATTGATTACAAGGATTTAAGGGATAATCTTTCAAATACAAAACTCACAGTTAAAAAAATATCAGATGAAATTATAAAGATCAGACAATCAAAACTTCCTGATCCAAAGTCTATTGGAAATTGTGGAAGTTTTTTTAAAAATCCTATTGTTAATATCTCAAAATATATATCATTATTAGAAAAGTATCCAGATATTCAAGCTTATAAGTTAAATGATAGCAACTATAAAATTTCTGCAGCATGGCTAATAGATAAATCTGGATTTAAAGAGAAAAAAGAAAAAAATGTTGGAGTCTATTCAAATCAACCTTTAGTAATAATTAACTATGGAAATGCTTCTGGAAAAGAATTACATAGTTTTGCTAATCATGTAAAGGGGACTATTTTTAATAATTATGAAATAAAGTTAGAGGAAGAGGTATTAATAATTTAGTCTATTCTTTATTCTTAGTATCGATTATAATAGTAACAGGACCATCATTAACTAATTTGACTTTCATGTCTGCTCCAAAAACTCCTGATTTAACGGAGTCATTAATCTTTTCTTTAAACATCTTAATGAAATATTCATACAATGGTATTGCAATTTGGTGAGAGGCTGATTTAATATAAGAAGGTCTATTGCCTTTTTTTGTAAATGCCATTAGAGTGAACTGTGAAATAATTAGAATCTCTCCTTTAATATCAATTAATGAATTATTCATTTTGCCATTTTCATCATCAAATATTCTAAGATTAAGTATTTTATTAACTAACCATTCAACATCATTTTTTTTATCATCCACTGAAATTCCAACTAAAACTAAAAGTCCTTTTCTAATTTCACTTTTAATCGTTTTATCAATTTCAACACTAGAATTTTTAACTCTCTGTATTACTACTTTCATCTGATTTTCTGTAAATATTATGATCCTTAAGCATATCCAAATAAGTAAAGTATCGACTTTCAAATATTTCACCATTTTTAATTTCCATTTTTACATTACATTCCGGTTCGTCAAGATGAAGACAGTTATTAAACTTACATTTTTGTTTAGCTTTAAAAAATTCTGGAAAAAAATCACCTAATTCATACTTTGAAATATCAACTAGTCCAAAACCTCTAATTCCAGGTGTATCTATTACTCTAATATTTGCATCTAAATCAAACATTTCAGCATAGGTTGTTGTATGTTTTCCTTGGTTATGAGATGAAGAAATCTCTTTTGTTTTAAGTCTTAATTTTGGAGAAATAGAATTAATAAGGGTAGATTTTCCAACTCCACTATGTCCAGAAATAATACAAGTTTTATCTTTCATTAAATCTATAACTCTGTTTATTCCATTTCCATATTTAGCAGAAATTAATTCACAACTGTAACCAATTTTCTTATATATTTTGATTATTTTTTTTAATTCATCATTGTCGACTTCTGAATAAGTATCAATTTTATTAAAGGCAATTATTACAGGAATATCATAGGCCTCACAGCTTACAAGAAATCTATCTATAAAATTCTTAGAAGTTGTTGGATTATTCAAAGTAACAACCAAAACTGATATATCTATATTAGATGCAATTATATGATGCTGCTTTGATAAGTTGACTGATTTTCTAATAATATAATTTGTTCTTGGAAGGATATCAGAAATAATACCTTTATTATCATTTTCTAATTCAAACATTACTAGATCTCCTACAGCTATTGGGTTTGTAGTTGATATATCTTTAAGTCTAATCTTGCCTTTTATTCTACACTCAAAAAAAATATCTTGAGCTTTGACTAAATACCAACTACCCGTTGATTTATATACTGTTCCTTGAATCATAATTAAACAACAATATATTTTTTCCTAATCATATTAACAAATCTACTTGATGATATTTGTATCTTTAAACAAAAAAAATTGAATAAGAAGGTTTTACTGTTGATTCTTGATGGATGGGGTATTGCAAGCAACAAAGATGTCTCTGCTCCTGACAAAGCTAATACACCTAACTTTAATAATCTTTTAAAATCTTATCCTAATAATTATTTAATTACTCATGGAGATCAAGTAGGACTTCCACATGGACAAATGGGTAATAGTGAAGTTGGGCACATGAATATTGGTTCTGGAAGAATAGTTTTACAGGATCTATTAAAGATTAATGATTCAATTGAAAAAGGCAAATTTCATAACAAGGAACAATTTGAAGAAATAATTTCATATTCAAGAAAAAACTCATCAAATATTCATCTAATTGGACTTTTGTCAGACGGTGGAGTTCACTCACATATTGATCATCTTAAAGAAATTATAGTTTCTCTTTCAGATTTAAAAGAAAAAATATTTATTCATGCATTTACAGATGGCAGAGATGTTGATCCAAAATCTGGAATTAATTATGTAAAACAATTAGAAAACTTTTGTAAAGAAAACGGAGGAAATCTAGCTACTTTAATTGGTAGATATTTCTCAATGGATAGAGATAATAGGTGGAATAGAATTTACAAAGCATATGATTTAATTTGTAATGGAAATGGCAAAAAAACAATAGATTTTATTTATGAATTAAATGAATCATACAAGAATAACATAACAGATGAATTTATTGAACCTATTGTAAAAACTGATACTAATGGGAATCCTATTCATAAACTAAGACCAAACGATACAGTCATATTTTTTAATTATAGATCAGACAGAGGGAGACAATTAACTTCTGTTTTATGCGAAAAGAATAAAAGTGAATTAGGAATGGAAACTGTTATTAATAATTTCTACACTCTTACTAATTACAATGAAAATTTCAAAACAGCAAAGCCTATATTTAAAAATAAAGTATTAGAAAATACTCTTGGTGAAGTTTTATCAAAAAATAATATTCCCCAATTAAGAATAGCAGAAACAGAGAAGTATCCTCATGTAACATTCTTTTTTAATGGTGGATATGAAGAACCATTTAAAAAAGAAAAAAGAATTTTATGTCCTTCACCTAAAGTTGCCACATATGATCTAAAGCCTGAAATGAGTGCTGGAGAAGTGTCAAAAAATGTTATTGAAGAGATTAAAAAAAGATAAATTTGGATTCATATGTTTAAATTTTGCTAACCCTGACATGGTTGGTCATACAGGTAATTTTAATGCTGCGGTAAAAGCTTGTGAATCAGTCGATAGTTACTTAGGAAAAATAGTTGAAATAGCAAATCAGCATGATTATGTTTCAATAATTATTGCTGATCATGGTAATTGTGAAAAAATGATGAATACTGATGGTTCTCAAAATACTTCACACACAATAAATCCAGTACCAATTATAGTTGTTAATTCAGACTCAAATAAAATTGAAAATGGAATTTTAGCAGACATTGCTCCTACTATTTTAGATGTCTTAGGTATAAAAAAGCCCCAGGAAATGAACGGTAAAACTCTTTTATTATGAAAAAGTCAATATTTCTGATATCATTATTTTTATTAGGTTGTTCATTAAATGAAAAATATACAAATAGTGAAGGAGTTGTTGATATAGATTATCTATTTAACTCTCCAAATACAGAATGGTTTAAAAATAATTATGATTCTTATAAGATAGATACTAATACACTCAATAATGATTATTCTAATATCTATGAATATGAAATAGAGATTTATATGAATACTAGGTGTCACGATAGTGAAAGAGAGGTTCCTAGAATGATTAAGATTTTAAATCAACTGAACTTTTCTGAAGAAAATTTAAAAATAATCCTTTTAAATTCTGAAAAAAAATCTTCTGATGGTTATGAAAAAGGAAAGAATATAACAAATACACCAACAATAATTTTTTCTAAAAATTCTATTGAAAAAAATAGAATAGTTGAATTTCCATACGAGAATTTAGAAAAAGATATTCTTAAGATTATTAATAATGTAGAATATAAACATGTTTACTATTCAGAATGATACTTAAAGATATAGACGAAATAAAAAAAATTCGCAATAGTGCTCAATTAGTATCTAAAACTTTAGGTATTATGGCTAAGGAGATTAAACCTGGAATAACTTCTCTATATCTTGATAAGATTGCAGAAGAGTTTATAAGAGACAACAATGCAATTCCTGGTTTTAAGGGTTATAATAATTTTCCCAATACTCTATGTATTAGTGTAAATAACCAAGTTGTTCATGGAATTCCATGTAATAAACCTTTAGATGATGGAGATATAATTTCTATTGATTGTGGAGTTATAAATGAAGGATATTACGGGGATCATGCTTATACATTTGAAGTAGGAGAGGTAGATAAAAATATTAAAGAATTATTAGACGTAACAAAAAAATCTCTTTATCAAGGAATAGATGCTATGATTGAAAACAATAGAATTGGTGATATTGGAAACGCCATTCAAAACTATATAAACCTTCATGGATATGGAATTGTTAGAGAACTAGTTGGACATGGTTTAGGCAAGAATTTACATGAAGAACCTGAGGTTCCTAACTATGGAAAAAAGGGTACAGGAAAAATTATTAAAAATGGCTTAGTACTAGCCATAGAACCTATGGTAAACATGGGGACAGAAAAAATTAGTCTTGATACTGATGGATGGACAATAGTAACTTTAGACGGAAAGTCAAGTGCTCATTTTGAGCATGATATTGCATTAATAAATGGAAAGCCTGAAATTCTATCAACTTTTGACTTTATATATGATGCTTTAGGAATTAAATCAGATGAAGAAAAAAGATTTAAAAATTTCTTTATTTAATGAAATATTTACTGAAGTTTCTGCCTCGAAAATTATTAATTAGATATAGTTTTTATTTTTTACCTATTCTAAGATTAATATTTAAAGGAAGTAAATTTATAGATCCTATAGATGGAAGCGGCTACTCCAAATTTTTATCTTATGGATATAATAACATTAGAAAAAATGCTTTATGTCCAGGAACTTTATCTTTAGAAAGACACAGATTATTATGGCTTTATCTTAAAAATGAGACAAATATTTTAAAATCAAATTTAAAAGTTCTACATGTTGCACCAGAACAAATTTTTTATAAAAAATTCAAAAAGTTTAGTCATTGGAGTTATTTAACATTTGACATTAACTCCCCAATTGCAGATATTAAAGGAGATTTAAAATCTATGGAATTTGAGGATGAGTCATTTGATCTTATAATATGCAATCATGTACTTGAACATATTGAAGATGACCGTAAGGCTTTGAGAGAAATTTATAGGGTATTAAAAAATAATGGAATATCAATACTTCAAGTTCCAATTAACATTAACAGGGAAAAGACATTCGAAGATCCTAAAATTACTTCTATATCTGAGAGAGAGAAGCACTTTGGTCAATACGACCATGTAAGAGAGTATGGGATTGATTACAAAAGTCGGATTGAAGAAGTAGGTTTTATAGTTGAAATGATAAATTATACAGATAACTTATCTGAAGATATCATAAATAAGTATGGGTTGTTAAAAAATGATTTAATACCTATTGCAAAAAAAATTATTGAGTAACAAGATCCCAACCATTAGATTTTAATGGAAAAATTTTATCGTTTTCTGAGATTAATAATAAAATTTCAATGCCATCAATTTTATTAATTATATCTATAGCATTAGATGGATTCATCACCATTAATGCAGTAGCCCAAGCATCGGCCTCTATGCAACTATCTGAAATCACTGAAGCACTAAGAGTACTATTAGATAATGTTTCTCCTGAAATTGGATCAATTATATGTGCATATCTCTTTCCTGTTATTGGGTCTATCCTAAATTTTCTATAGTTTCCTGAAGTAGCCAATGATTTATCTTTGAGAAAAATCTCAGTATAGAGATAATTCATTTTAATTGGATTTTGGATTGCAACTTTCCAATTTCTATTGTTCTCAGCATATCCTCTAGCAGTTAATTCCCCTCCTACTTCAATTAAAAAATTATTTATTGAATTTTCTTTAAATAAATTTTTTATTAAATCAACTGAATAGCCTTTTGCTATCGCGTTAAAATCGATAAAAATATTTTTATCATTTTTTATAATTGTGTTTTGGTTACTTAAGTAAACTTTGTCAAACCCCACAATTCTTTTTACACTATCGATTTTAGAATCATCAATTCTTTCGTTTGTAGTGTTAGGACCTAATCCATATAAATTTACAAATGAACCAGCTGTTGGGTCAAAATAACCATTAGATAAAGACCATATTTCTTTTGATTTATTAAAAACTTCTTTGAAATGATGATCAACATTTACAGGTTGATCAGATAAATTAACCTTGGAAATAATAGAAGAATCTTTATACGTTGACATAGAATTATTTAGAACTTCAAAGATTGAGTCAACCTTTTCTATAATAATATGCTCTTGAATTTCAGTGTCAACAATTATACTGTAACTAGTACCTAGTGCATTACCTTGTATCCTTTTGTAGTCATAATAGTTATTGTTACAACTTGTAAGTAGAATAAAAAAGCCTAAAAGTATTTTTCGAATGAAAAACATTAACCACCAAAGTCATCAAATCTTACATTCTCTGGAGGAACACCAAAATCCTCTGCCATTTTTTCAACAGCTTGATTCATTAATGGAGGTCCACAGAAATAAACTTCTATATCCTCGGGAGAATCATGTTTTGATAAATACTTGTCAATTACTACTTGATGAATAAATCCTGTAAAACCATCTCCTTCGCCATCAAGAGAATCTTTTACTTTCCAATTATCTTCTTCTAAAGGCTCAGATAAAGCAATGTAAAATCTAAAATTTGGGTAATCTTTTTCTAGAGCTCTAAAATGATCAACATAGAATAATTCTCTTTTTGATCTTCCTCCATACCAAAAGGTAACTTTTCTTCCAGTTTTAATAGTTCTGAAAAGTTCATACAAATGAGATCTCATAGGAGCCATTCCTGCACCTCCTCCAACATATAACATTTCAGCATCAGATTCATTTATAAAAAACTCACCATAAGGACCAGAAATTGTAACAGTATCACCGGGTTTCTTTGAGAAAATATATGATGAAGCAATACCTGGATTAACTGTCATCCAATTATTTTTTTTACCATCCCATGGAGGAGTTGCTATTCTCACATTTAGCATTACTTGCTTACCTTCTGCAGGGTATGAAGCCATTGAATAAGCACGTTCAACAGTTTCATTATTTTTCATGTTTAAAGGCCACAAATTAAATTTATCCCATTCAAGTTTGAATTTCTGAGGATCATCAGGATGTTCTTCAGGATGAGATGTAATGTCCATATCCTCATAATTTATATCGCATTCTGGAATCTCTATTTGTATATATCCACCTGCTTTATAATCCATTTCTTCAGGAATTTCAATAACAAATTCTTTTATAAAAGATGCAACATTATAATTACTTTTGACTTTAGCTTCCCATTTTTTTATTCCAAAAACTTCTTCTGGAACTTCTATTTTCATGTCTTGTTTAACTTTAACTTGACAACCTAATCTCCACCCTTCTGAAATTTCTTTTCTAGTAAAGTGTGGCTCTTCAGTAGGAAGAATTTCTCCACCACCCTCAACAACTTGACACTTACATTGAATACATGTTCCACCACCTCCACATGCAGATGGAAGAAAAATTTTATTATTTCCTAATGTAGTTAATAAGGTGTCACCTGAATTAACCTCTACATTCTTTTCTCCATTAATTATCAATTTTACAGGACCTGAGGGTAAAAGTTTAGATTTTGCAAATAAAAGCATTGTCACTAACAAGAGTGTTATTACAAAAAGACCTACTGTACTAGCTATTATTACATTAATATCCATCTCTTATAATTTAATTCCCATAAAACTCATAAATCCAAGGGCCATTAACCCGGTAATTATGAAAGTTATACCAAGCCCTTTTAATGGTTCTGGGATATTTGAGTAAGTTATTTTTTCTCTTATCGCAGCTATTGCGACAATCGCAAGAAACCATCCAATTCCTGATCCAAAACCATATACTGCAGATTCTAGAGTATTTATAAAATCTTTTTGTTGCATAAATAAAGATCCACCTAAAATTGCACAGTTTACAGCTATAAGTGGAAGGAATATACCAAGTGATCCATATAAGCTAGGTGATACTTTTTCTACAATCATTTCAACTAACTGAACCATTGACGCAATCACAGCTATAAACATTATAAAAGTTAGGAATGATAAGTCAACATCAGCAAACTGAGGTCCAATCCATGATAGAGCTCCCGGAGCTAACAAATAAGAATTAATTAAATAGTTTATTGGTACTGTTATTGTTAATACAAATATTACTGCATAACCAAGTCCAACAGCAGTTTTTACTGTTTTTGAAACTGCTAAATAAGAACACATTCCAAGAAAATATGCGAAGACCATATTTTCTATAAAAATGCTTTTTATAAATAAATTTACTAGATCTTCCATTTAGTCTTTTTCAATTAATTTTCTGTTATAATATCTTTGAATCCAAATGTATACCCCCACAACAATCAAAGCCATTGGTGATAATAGCATAAGGCCATTATCAGTGTATCCTAAATCATAAATAAATTGAGGTATAACTGGAATTCCCCATAACTCACCAGATCCAAATAATTCTCTTATAAAAGCAACAACAATTAAAATCCAGCCGTACCCAGCAGCATTACCAACACCATCTAAAAATGATTTCCAAACACCATTTCCTAAAGCAAATGCCTCAAGTCTTCCCATAACTATACAATTTGTAATTATTAGTCCTATAAAAATTGCTAATTGTTTACTAACATCATATGCATATGCTTTTAAAAACTGATCAACAAGTGCTACAAGAGATGCCACAACAACTAATTGAACAATAATTCTTATTCTTGTTGGAATTATATTTCTAAGTATTGAAACAATAACATTACTTGAAGCCATAACAAAAATTACAGACAGAGTCATGACAACAGCAGGCTCAAGCTTTACTGTAATAGCAAGTGCTGAACAAATACCTAAAACTTGAACAGTAATTGGATTATCATCATCTAGAGGATCTGTTAGTAACGCCCTGTTCTTCTTAGAAAATAATGGTTCTTTTTCCTTATTCATTACTTATGTTATTAAAATATGGAAGATAGTTTTGTATTCTCTCTTTTATCATTTCAGATACTCCATCACCGGTTATAGTTGCACCAGAAATAGCATCTATTTCATTATCCATTTTATCATTATTATTTGGATCATTATTTGATTTTGATACATATACACCAACAAATTCTCCCTGGACGTCTTTTATTTTTTCATTATTAAAACTATTTATAAACCAGTCTTCTGTAATTTCAGCTCCGAGTCCTGCAGTTTCAGATTTGTGATCGAATGACACACCTTTAATTGTGTTAATGTCATCCCTTAACGCAATATAGCCCCAAATCTCTGCCCATAATCCAGCTCCTCTCAGAGGAATAACATAAAATTTTTCATTTTCAACATTTGCAATATATAATGGGTATCTCTGGATATCTGAATCTTTTTTAACCTCTAGTGCTAGGTTTATATTAAAGGCATTAATTTCATTATCAATTGTTCCATCAGATTTTAAAGAAAGTTCTTCGGAAATATAATCCTTGTAAAGGGATTCAGATTCATCTCTACTTACATTAATACCAACCGTTGAAAGAATATTTTGCATTTTCTCTTTTTTTACGTTAGCATTTTGTAAGTCTTTAAGTGACTCCGAGGTAAATGATAATACAAAAGCAACTGAAATAACCATTAAGGCAGCAAAAATGTATGTATGTTTATTAGAGTCTCTATTCATTATGCAGTTTTTAATTTAATATTTGCCCATCTTTTTCTTCTTTTTGAAACATTTGATTCTATAACATAATGATCAATTAATGGAGCAAAAACATTCATCAGTAAAATAGCTAACATTACTCCTTCAGGATAAGCAGGATTAAATACTCTAATTAGAATACAGAAAACTCCAACTAAAAATCCATATATCCACTTACCTTTTGTTGTTTGAGCAGCTGAAACAGGGTCAGTAGCCATAAATACAATTCCAAATGCAAAACCACCAACTAAAAGATGATTATACCAATCGAAACTCATTAAGGAATTTGCTCCCCATAGGTTAAATAAAATTCCTACCAATGAAGCACCAAAAATTCCACTTATCATTATTCTCCAGCTACCTACTCCAGTTGAGATTAAAATTAGAGCTCCTATTAGAACAAAAAATACTGATGTTTCTGCAACGGATCCAGGAATTGAGCCCATAAACATATTAAAAGAAGAGTAAGTAACATCTCCATTAGCTGCTAAAGTTCCTAGAATAGTTTCACCAGATATTGCATCTACATTAGTTGCCTCTGAAACCCATACTTTGTCACCTGACATAAAAGTAGGATAAGCAAAGAATGCAAAAGCCCTAGCTGTTAGTGCAGGGTTAAGTATGTTCATTCCAGTTCCACCAAAAGCTTCTTTGGCAATTAAAACAGCAAAAACCACTGAGATTGCTAACATCCAAAGCGGCATATCTATTGGCATTATCATTGGAATAAGAAGACCTGTAACTAGATATCCTTCGTTAACTGGATGATTTCTGTAAACTGCAAATGCAAACTCAATTGATAAACCTACTGCATATGAAACTGCAATCATTGGAAAAATTTTATAAGCACCATGAAGAACAGCATCTAAAAATGTAAAATCAAGACCAGTTTGTATAAAATACTGATAACCTGTATTATACATTCCGTATAATAATGCAGGCAAAAGAGCAATAATTACTGTAATCATTGTTCTTTTTAAATCAACTCCATCACGAATATGAGATCCTTTAGAGGTAGTATGATCAGGAACAAAAAGCATTGTCTCAAAAGCATTGAAAGCTGGATATAATAACTCTAATTTACCTCCTTTTAGGAATGGTTTTTTTATTTTATCAACCTGTTTTCTGATTAGATTCATTATCCTACTTCTTTTAACATTATTTCAATTCCACTTTTAATTATTTCTTGAGCTTCAATTTTTGAAGTACAAGAAAAATCGACTAAACCAAAGTCTTCTGGCACAACTTCATATATACCTAAAGACTCCATTTTTTCAATATCACCTCTCATACAAGCTTTAATAAGTTGCATTGGATAAATATCCATAGGAAAGTATTTTTCCATTTCACCTGTCACTACAATTGCTCTCTCTTCACCATTAAGATTTGTGTTAACTTTTTTTGTTCCTCCTAGCAACCATGAAAATGAAGTCTTAGATAAGCTTGGGATCGAATTATACATAAAAGGAAGCCATCCAAGCATTCTATATTTGTTACCTTCTTCAATTACACTTAAAGAGTTATTATAAAATCCCAAAAATTCAGAATATTCGACTTTTGATCCACTTAGCGGATCACCATTAATAAATCTATAATTCTTAATATCATCTATTTCATCATTATTAATCAAAGATGAGATTGAAGAACCTATCACAGTACTAAAGTATTTTGGAGATTTTAACGAATCTCCTGAAACTGCAACTGTTCTCGATGAACAGAAAACACCTGTTCTAAAAAAAGCTCCAATGTTAGCAAGATCTTCTGGTTTAATTACCCAAACTGTTTCTCCAAAATTTAATGGATCAATTTTGTTTATTTGAAAGCTTTCATTCCCTGAGGGATGAACACCTTTGATATTGTAGATTTCAACATTATTTAAATTATTAAAATTGCTATTTTTTTTATGTGTAACTGTAAAGTTTATTGATTTTTCAATTACAGCACTCATCATATCAATACCTGTCTGGAGGTCATCAATTCTATTGCTCATTAAAAAATCAAAGTCAACAGCATAAGGAGCAGTTGAATGGGTTGACACAAATATTGATTTTGGTAATTTGTTAGACTTAGCAATTATATTATAAGGCCTTTGTTTTATGTATGCTAATGAGCCTGACTCAGATAAAAGTTGAATAATTTTTTCTTTAGATAAACTTTGTAAATCAGGGATTTCAAACTTTACAACATCTTCACCTTCCCTCTGAATAATAACATATAAAATTTTTCTCTTGGCACCTCTTCTGATCTCTGTAACTTTTCCACTAACAGGAGAGACAATTTTTATAGACTCATCATTTTTATCATGAAAAATTGGTTGTCCTTTAGAAACCTTTTCCCCTTCTTTAACAAGCATACGTGGAACCAAAGCAAAGAAGTCATCAGGATTTATAGCGTAGGTTAAGCTTTTTTTTGCAGCTTTAAGCTCTTTTATGGCTAGACCTTTTAAATTTAGATTAGCACCGTTATTGATGCTTATGTCTTTAGACATGAAATTTTAATAATTTGTGTGTGCAAATTTACTATAAACACTTTAAGAAAAAAAAGTATTTTTATTAAAATTATTATCAATTTAATTTAAATTTGATAACCAAAATTTATGTTATGAACAACTCTATTGTTAATGTACCTAATCCAGTAAATGAACCTATTAAAGAATACAAGCCAGGTAGTCCAGAAAAAGTATCAGTTTTGGAAACTTACAAACAGCTTAAAAGCTCAAAAATAGATGTAAAAATGTGGATTGGCGGAAAATTTATTGAGAGCACAAAGACCTCAAATATGTCTCCTCCTCACGATCACAAACATATACTTGGTAAATATTATTTAGCAGAAAAAAAACATGTTGAATTAGCCATAAAATCTGCTTTAGATGCAAAAGAAAAATGGGCAAATATGAAATGGGAAGAAAGAGCGTCTATTTTTTTAAAAGCAGCTGAGTTAGTTGCTGGTCCATACAGAGACAGAATTAATGCTGCTACAATGCTAGCACAATCTAAAACAATCTTTCAAGCTGAAATTGATGCAGCGTGTGAATTGGTTGATTTCTTAAAGTTCAATGTATACAGTATGCAACATATATATAGTCAACAACCAAAATCGGATCCTGGCGTTTGGAACAAACTTGGATATAGACCCCTTGAAGGTTTTGTTTATGCAATTACTCCGTTTAATTTTACCGCAATTTCTGGTAATCTTCCTGGTAGTGCTGCAATGATGGGTAATACTGTTGTCTGGAAACCCAGTGATCATCAAATTTATTCTGCAAAGATTGTAATTGATGTGTTTAAGGAGGCTGGACTTCCAGATGGAGTTATAAATGCAGTTTATGGAGATCCTGAAATGATTACAAATACAATTTTAGATTCAAAGGATTTTGCTGGAATTCATTTCACGGGTTCTACTTCAGTTTTTAAAGGTTTGTGGAAAAAAATTGGAAACAATATCGAAAACTATAATTCTTATCCGAGAATCGTTGGTGAAACAGGAGGTAAAGATTTTATCGTAGCTCATAATTCTGCAAATACTGATGAATTAGCTACTGCAGTTATAAGAGGATCATTTGAGTTTCAAGGTCAGAAATGTTCTGCTGCATCAAGAGTTTATATTCCTAAATCAATATCAAAAGAATTTTTTGAAAAATTAAAATCTGATATTAGTAAAATAAATATGGGTAGTCCTGAAGACTTTAAAAATTTTATGACTGCTGTTATTCATGAAAATTCATTTGATAAACTAGTTGATGCTATAGAAAAGGCTAAAGCAGATAAAGATGCTGAAGTTATAATTGGTGGTGGATATAATAAATCAAAAGGATATTTTATAGAACCAACAGTTATTAAGACAACAAATCCAAAATATTATTCAATGGAAACTGAATTATTTGGACCTGTAGTTACAATCTATGAATATGATGATGATAAATGGGAAGAGACTCTCAAAACTATTGATCAAACTTCAGAATATGCTCTGACTGGAGCAGTTTTCTGTGAAGACAGATATATTCTAAGTGATGCTGTAGATAAACTAAAAAACTGTGCAGGTAATTTTTATATTAATGATAAATGTACTGGTGCAGTTGTTGGTCAACAACCTTTTGGAGGTGCCAGAGGATCTGGAACAAATGATAAGGCAGGTTCTTATCTTAATTTATTAAGATGGGTTTCACCAAGATTGATTAAAGAGGTTTTTGTCCCTCCTAAGGATTTTAGATATCCTTTTATGGGGTCATAATTATTTAATTATTTCAACCTTATTTATGTAAACATTATCTAAAGGCCAGTCTCTGTTATCGGTTGGCAAATTTGCGATTTTGTCTACTGTTTCCATTCCATCAATTACTTCTCCAAAAATAGTGTAATCACCGTCTAAGTGATGAGCTCCGCCCTTTTTTTGAACAATAAAAAATTCAAATGGAGATGCCATTTTATATGGATTATCAACTGAGCTACTAGGCATACTTACCATTCCTCTTTTATGCGTATGGCCTTTATTAAAATCATTTGGCAGAAGATACTTTCCAATATCTTTTCTTTTTTTTGAAATTTTTATGTTGTCACTATTACCTGCCTGTATAACAAAATCATTAATAACCCTGTAAAATTGAGTTCCCTCAAAATATTTTTTTTTAGTTAAGTATATGAAATTCGATCTGTGATATGGAGTATTATCAAATAATTGGATATCTATATTTCCAAAAGGTGTATAAATTCTTACTCGGTTTTCTTTATTTTTTTTTTCAAACTCAAATAAAACATTGATTACATTATCATCTGTCAATCTCAATTCTTCCTTAATATCATTCATGGAAGAAACACTGACCTCTTCTTCGGTTTTTACTTTGATTTTTTCATTTAGATTTGATTCAATTGAAGGATTTGTTGATTTAGGGTTACATCCTGTTAAGAGTACTAAAATAAAAACAATAAAAGTTTGTTTGGTCACTTTCAATAGTTTAAAATTTTTATAAATAAGGAACATATACAACTTTTTTTGTCTGAAAAAAGTCCTCATTGAAAAAGTCAGAAATTTCAAACACCTTATTATTTTTATGATCTTTTAATTCTTTTTCTAGGTTACCACCTTTTAAAGAAATTATACCATTTGGTAATTCATTTAAAGATTTAGATTTAATATTCTTGTTAACCATAGAATAAAACTTATCCATTTTAGACACTGCTCTTGATACAACAAAGTCATATTTATCATTATGATCCTCTACTCGACCATTTACTGCTTTTACATTGTTCAGTGACAAGTTTTTAGATATATCTTCTACAACTTTAATTTTTTTTCCAATACTGTCTAATAAAGTAAAATTAACCTTTGGAAAAAAAATAGATAGTGGTATACCAGGAAAACCTCCACCAGTTCCAACATCAAGTATATTAGTTCCTTCCTTAAATTTTATAATCTTTATAATAGCTAGAGAATGTAGGATGTGATTAATGTATAAATTTTCAATATCTCTTCTAGAAATTAAATTTACTTTTGAATTCCAGCTTCTATACAAAGGGATTAGACTATTATATTTCTCTAACTGTTCCGGAGATAAATTAGAAAAATATTTCTTTAAATTAATCAAGATAAAATATCTTTAATTCTCTTAATAGCTTCTTCTATTTGTTCTCTAGATGTTGAGTATGAAATTCTTATACAGTTTGGATAACCAAAAGCATCACCAGGAACAGTAGCAACATGAGCCTTCTCTAAAATTAACATTGATAAATCGTTTGCATTCTTAACAGTTTGGCCCTTAAATGTCTTACCAAATAATTCAGATACTTCAGGAAAAACATAGAATGCACCAGCTGGAGGTTTTTTTATTTCAAAACCCTCAATTTGATTGACTAATTCAATTATTAAATCTCTTCTAATTTTAAATTCATCAACCATATATTTAATTCTTTCAGGAGATTCTTCTAATGCTTTAATTGTAGCCCTTTGTGCGATACAATTTGCACCACTTGTTATTTGACCTTGCATTTTATTACATGCTTTGGCTATCACTTTAGGGGCGGCTAAATATCCGATTCTCCAACCTGTCATTGCAAATGCTTTAGATATTCCATTTACAGTTACAGTTCTCTCATACATGCCCGGTAAACTTGCAAAACTTACACTTTTAGAACCATAATTAATATGCTCATATATTTCATCTGAAACAACAATTATATTTGGATAGTTTTGCAAAACTTTTGAAAACGCTAAATATTCTTCTTCACTAAAAACTGAACCACTAGGATTATTTGGCGAATTAAACATTATCATTTTTGTTTTTTCTGTTATTGCAGATTCAAGTTGTTCTGCAGTAACCTTATAATTTGCATCTTCATGCGGATGAACAAATACGGGGATTCCATCTGCAAGAGATACCATAGCACTATAACTAACCCAATATGGAGTTGGAATAACAACCTCATCACCTTTATTTATAAGAGACATGCAAACATTTGCAATAGATTGTTTAGCTCCAGTAGATACAACAATTTGATCAGTGTCATAATCCAAATTATTATCTCTTTTGAATTTTCCACAAATTGCTTTTTTAAGATCTAGAAAGCCATCAACAGGAGAATACTTATGATAATTTTCATTTATAGCATCAATCGCTGCTTCCTTTATATAATCAGGTATATTAAAGTCAGGTTCACCTGCACTTAAAGTTATAACGTCTATACCTTTATTCTTTAAATCATGAGCTTTAGCAGTCATTGCAACAGTTTGTGAAATTGGTAATGATTTAATTTTATCTGATAACATGCTTTTATTATTTATTTAAAATTTTTTTTTGGTTGTTTATAGATTCTTGGTGTATTGCTTTAAAAAACCTCAGAATGAATTCTTCACTTAAACCATGATCCTCACCATCTAGTATCATCTTTCCTAGGATTTCATTCCATCTTTTATTTTGAAGTATTGCAACATTATTATCTGATTTAAGTTTACCAATATCTTTGGCAACTTTCATTCTTTTTCCAAGGGTTGTTAATAAATTTTGATCTGCAACATCAATTTGAGATCTTAAATTATTTAATTGATTTTGATAATCTTCTCCCTGAGAAGTCTTATCTCTTATTTTAAGGTCCTTCATTATTTGTATTAAATGTTTTGGCGTAACCTGCTGAGCGGCATCACTCCAGGCATTATCTGGATCCCAATGTGATTCAATCATTAAACCATCATAATTTAAATCCAAAGATGTTTGACTTAAATCATAAATTAAATCTCTTTTTCCTGCAATGTGAGATGGATCACAGATAAGAGGAATATCAGGGAAATTATTTTGAAACTCAACAGCAATTTGCCATTCAGGGTTATTTCTATATTTGGATTTATCGTATGAGGAAAAGCCTCTATGAATAACTCCAATATTTTTAATATCAGCTGAATAAATTCTTTCTAAACCACCCATCCATAAAGCCAAATCAGGATTAACAGGATTTTTTATCAATACTATCTTATCTGTCCCTTTTAATGCATCTGCAATTTCTTGAACTATAAATGGACTTACAGTTGATCTTGCTCCAATCCATAATATATCAATATCATGTTTTAATGCCAAATCTACATGAACAGAATTAGCAACCTCTGTTGCTATTTTTAAACCAGTTTCTTTTTTTACTTTTTCTAACCATTTCAATCCAATTGCACCAACTCCTTCAAACATTCCAGGTCTTGTTCGTGGTTTCCAAATTCCAGCTCTATACGCACTTACATCAGAGTCTTTTAATTCGTGTGCAATTTTTAAAACTTGTTCTTCAGTTTCCGCACTACACGGACCTGCAATAACAAGCGGATGATCTAAGTTCATATGGTCAAGCCAATTCCTGTACTCTTTTTTATTTTTCATAGTTTCTAGTTAATTCCTTTTAAAATTTCTTTAATGCCATTGATTTTTTTCATTTCAGTGTTAAGATTATCCTGATCACTACTCTCAATCATTTTTTTAAAATTATTAATATTTAAGATGTATTCCTCAAGAGATTCAATAATGTTTATTTTGTTTTCAATAAAGATTGAAGACCACATTTCAGGAGAACTTTTAGCTAATCTAACTGTGGATTCAAATCCACTACCAGCCATATCGTAAATTGTTTGTTCATCATCCTCTTTATCCATAACTGTTTTTCCTAACATAAAAGATGAAATATGTGATAAATGAGACACATAAGCTATATGCTTATCATGTGCTATTGAATCCATTGTCTTAATACTCATTCCTAAATTTTTAAAGATTTCAATTGCTCCTGAAAGCAGAGTAGATGAAGTCATTTCAGTTTCACATAAAATCATAACCTTTTTATCAAATAAATCTTTTTTTGCTGCAACAGGACCTGAAAATTCAGTACCAGCTATTGGATGTGCAGCTAAAAAGTTTTTTCTTTTATTGTGGTTTTTTACAGATTTACAAATTTCATATTTAGTTGATCCTAAATCAATCACCAAAGTTTTTTTAGGTATTCTATTTAGAATACTATTTAGCTGATTTTTAATTGATTCAACAGGAACTGCGAGGAATAAATAATCAAAATCTAATGATGATTTTGGATCAAATACTTTATCTATAATTTTATTCTTTAATGAAAAGTCAAGTGATTGATTGTTCTTATCAAAACCATAGATAGAAATATTTTTATTGACTTCTTTCAATTTTAAAGCAATAGATCCACCTATTAAACCTAAACCTATTATCCCAACTTTCATATTTTTTGATATTTATACTCACCTAAAATTTTAAATTCTTGAGCCATTAATTCAATGATTTTGACTGCCTTTTGGTAGCTTTCAATTGAACTAAAAGTTATATCAACAAAAAAGGCGTATTTACCAGGAATTTGAATAACTGGTAAAGATTGAATTTTTGTTAGATTTAAACTACAATCACTCATCATATTCAGAACTGTAGCTAGACTTCCTCTTTTATGATCGAGAATAAACTTTAGAGCTGCCTTATTATAATCAATTATATTTTTTTGATTCTTTTCAAGAACAACAAATCGAGTCTTATTATTTTTAATGGTTTGTATTGAGGATTCTAAAATTGTCAAATTATATATCTTAGAAGCATCTATACTAGCAATTGCAGCAACCCCCATAATCTTTTTATCGGCTATATTTTTTGCACCTAACGCTGTATCCTCACTTTCAATTAATTTTATATGAGGATAATTACTGAAAAACTTAGAACACTGTAATAAAGCCATTGGATGAGAATGAACTTCTTGGATATCATTAATTTTTTGATTTGGAAGACACATTAAGTTGTGATCAATATTTAAACTGTATTCTCCGGTGATTGAAAGATTATACTCATCTATTAAAGCATAGTTTGGAAGGATTGAACCAGCAATTGAATTTTCAATAGCCATTATTCCATACTCAGAGTCGTTATCAACTACTGATTTTACAAGACTCTCAAAAGTTGAACATTCATTTAATTCAAATGAATCAAAATAATGATTAGCTACCATATGGTGAAATGATCCTCTAATTCCCTGAATAGATACTTTCATATAAAAAAAAAGTCCTGATTTGACAGGACTAGTATATTTAATTTTTACATAACATAGTTATCCTGTCTTCAGATTGAAGAAGAAATAATAGTTATAATAAAAGTTAAAATTATTTGTCATTATTAACAAAAGTATAATAGGTATACATAAAAACAAATTTTTTGATCTATTTTTTAATTATTGATCCGTTTAAATATATAGAATGTTCTATTGTTGTAGACTTTTCTAAATTCTTTGAAACTGAGCAGTATTTATCAAAACTTAATGCTGCTGCGCGAATTATTTTATCACCAGGAATATCACCTTCTACAAAAAGCTTTACATGAATTCTTTTATATGGTTCACCAGGAGTTGATTCTCTATCACCCTCAACTTCCATTTTGTATGAATCTGGGTTTAATTTTTGCTTTTCTAATATAGATATAATGTCAATACTACTACATCCTGCAACACCCATTAATAGTAACTCCATTGGACTCACTCCCTTTACATTATAATCTGGAGAGTATTTTCTATCAAGAAATACTTGATGTCCATTTTTATTAGTTAACTCAAATAAGTATTTGTCATTAACTCTATCTAATTGTACTGCCATTTTAAAATATTTTTGTAAAGATATCTGAAATTTGTTTTGTTTCAATCAAAAATGCATCATGACCATGAATAGAATTTAAAATATGAATCTTAATATCAATATTATTTTTTTTCGCTATCGAATAAGTTTTATGATCTTCATCAGGTAAAAAGAATATATCTGAGTCTACAGATATTAAATGAATTGAAGATTTTGTTTTAGAAATTTTATTTATAAAACTCTCACCATCACGAGTAATATTAGTAGAACTTAGAAGTTTATTCATGAATAAATATGATTCAAGGCTGAATCTTTGACGAAGTTTTGTTCCATGATGACTAAGCCATGACTCTACATTATACATGTTCTTATCTAAATTTTTTGTTCTAGTAAACCTTGTATTTAAAGATTTTGGAGTTCTATAAAAGGTCATTGCATGAATTCTAGCATCACTCACAGGGTCTCTGGAGTTCTTAAGAATTCTATCTTGGAGAAATGTATTAGCAATTAACCAATCAGTAGCTTTCCAATCAGCAGCCACCGGAATTATTATTGATGCTAAATCATTATTAAGTGCAATCATTTCCCATGTCAAACATCCACCAATAGAGCCTCCAATAATGGCATGAAGCTTGGCAAGTTTTAGTTTGTCAATGGCTTTAATAAACAATAAAGCTATGTCACCAAGATTAAGGTCTAAGTTAAAATCAAAATTATTTTCATTGAAACCATTACCAGGAATATTAAAGCTTAAAACAGAATATTTTGTTGTATCAATTGGTTTTTCAAATCCAATAATCTCATTCCACCATCCATTAATTCCTGAGACAAGAGAGTTACCAGTTAACGCATGATTAACAAGAATCACTGGCGCACTCCCTAACTTTTTTCCAAAAACCTGATAACTTATCTGAATTTTTTTAATTTTTGATCCAGATAGTGTCTCAAAATCTTCCAGCAATATATATTTTAACTCCTCTTCCAATTTTATAATGAGCTTAAAGAATCTTTAAGATCATTAATTAAATCAATAGGATCTTCAAGACCAATACTAAGTCTAATTAAATCAGATGTAACACCTGTTTCTGCTTGTTGATCCTCATTTAATTGTTGGTGAGTAGTACTAGAGGGGTGTATTATTAAAGATTTTGAATCTCCAAAATTTGCAAGTAATGAAAAAATCTTTGTACTATCAGTTAATTTTTTTGCAGACTCAAAGCCACCTTTCAATCCAAAAGTAACAATCCCACTCTGTCCATTTTTTAAATATTTTTTTGACAGATTATGATATTTTGAAGACTTTAAACCCGGATAATTCACCCAAGCAATTTCATCTTGACTTTCAAGCCATTCAGCAATTTTCAGTGCATTTTCAGAATGTTTTTTTATTCTTACTGATAAAGTCTCAAGACCTTGAATTGTCTGAAAACAATTAAATGGACTTGGCGCACTACCCAGATCTCTTAATCCTTCTATTCTAACTTTAGCTATAAATGCAGCTGGTCCAAGTGCTTCATGATATACTAATCCATGATACCCTGCAGATGGAGTTGTAAATTCGTCAAATAGTCCACTACTCCAGTCAAAGTTTCCAGCATCAATTATAACTCCTCCAATTGATGTTCCATTTCCAGTAATATATTTTGTAGTAGAATGAATCACTATATCTGCTCCATAATTAATAGGCTTCAACAAATATGGTGTGGCAACTGTATTATCAACAATCAGTGGGAGTTTAGATGCTTTTGAAATTTTTGAAATAGACTCTATATCTAGAACATCCAATTTAGGATTTCCCATACTCTCTATATACACTACTCTAGTATTTTCATTAATTGCTTTTGAAAAATTTTCAGTGTCATCAGGATCTACAAAAGTGGTTGTGATTCCATACCTAGGTAGGGTTACATTAAGTAGATTATAAGTTCCTCCGTATAAACTATTTGAGGCAACTATATGATCTCCTGTTTTTAAAAGAGTTAAAAGAGTCGTGGCTAGTGCAGCAGATCCTGATGAAGTTGCAACTGCAGCTATACCTCCTTCTAAGGAAGCTAATCTTTGTTCTAGAACATCTGCTGTTGGGTTATTCAATCTTGTATATATATAACCAGGTTCAGCCAATGAAAATAAATTAGCTGCATGGTCCGTATTATCAAAAACGTATGATGTTGTTTGATATATAGGAACTGCTCTAGTCCCCTCGGTTTTAGTTGTATTATGCCCAACATGTAATGCTAGGGTTTGATCATTATGATTCATTTTTTAAGTGTTTTAATTAATTGTTCTACGTATTCTAACTTTTCCCAAGGAAAAAGCTCAACCTCAATTTTCTTAACTCCAGAATATTTTGAGTTAAATGATTTGGTTTTTTTTTCAGATTTTCTACCCATATGACCATATGAAGCAGTTTCAAGATAAATTGGATCTCTTAATTTAAATCTTGATTCTATCGAATGAGGTTTTAAGTCAAAAATTTCATTGACTATATCCGATAGTTGCGAATCTGAAATACTTAGTTTTGATTTACCACAAGTATTTACATTTAGTGATACTGGTTCAGCAATTCCAATAGCATATCCAACTTGAATTAATATTTCGTCAGAGACTCCTGCCTTTACTAAATTCTTAGATATGTGTCTTGCTGCATATGCGGCACTTCTATCTACTTTACTCGGGTCTTTTCCGCTAAAAGCACCTCCACCATGAGCTCCTCTTCCACCATATGTATCTATAATTATTTTTCTACCTGTTAACCCCGTATCACCATGAGGACCTCCTATAACAAATTTACCTGTAGGATTAATATGATATTTAATATCATTATTAAATAATTTTTGAATTTTAGTAGAATAACTATTCTTTACAATTGGAATTAAAATGTTAATCAAGTCTTTTCTAATTTTATCTAACATCTTCTTGTCGTCATTATCAAATTCATCATGTTGAGTTGAAATAACTATTGTATCAATCCTAAGTGGATTATCATTTTCATCATACTCAACAGTTACTTGTGATTTAGAATCTGGCCTCAAGTATTTGATTTCATTTGATTTTCTTAATTTAGATAGTTCTAATAAAAGTCTATTAGCAATATCTAAAGTCAGTGGAATAGCATCATCGGTTTCGTTACAAGCATATCCAAACATTATACCCTGATCTCCGGCACCTTGCTCTTCCTTATTATTTTTTTCTACTCCTCTTAAAATATCTTCTGATTGTTCATGTATTAGTGACATTACAGCACAAGACTCTCCAGAAAATTTATATTGATCATTGTTGTAACCAATATTCTTTATTACATTTCTTGCAACGTCTTGAACATCTACATAAGTTGAACTAGTTACTTCTCCGGATAGTATAACTTGTCCTGTTGTGACAAGAGTTTCACAAGCAACTTTACTATTAGGATCAAAAGCTAAAAAATTATCTAATATCCCATCACTAATTTGATCTGAGACCTTGTCTGGATGTCCTTCACTAACTGATTCAGACGTAAATAAATACGACATAAAATTGGTTTGTGAGAAAAAAAATGAAAGATTGCGAGTAAAAAGATTACTGCTTTAGCAATTTTTTTAAGAGGTTGCAATCAGTCAAATCCTTCCTCTGTTTGACACAAAAGTATTAAAAAAAAAATAATTTCAAATTATTCTTCTTTTTTCTTTAAAAAAAACCTCCTATTTTGGCTAAAATTATGAGAATAGCTATAGCAGGAAATATTGGCGCCGGAAAAACCAGTTTGACTAAACAACTTTCAAAAAGTTTAAAATATAAACCATATTATGAAGATGTAATTGCCAATCCTTATTTAGATGATTTCTATAATCATATGGAAAGGTGGTCATTTAATCTCCAAATATATTTTTTAAATAGTCGCTTTAAACAGCTAGTGTCAATTGATAAAGGAAGTGAAAATGTAATTCAAGATAGGACCATATATGAAGATGCATTTATTTTCGCTCCTAACCTTAATGCTATGGGTCTCATGACTCAAAGGGACTATGAAAATTATTTATCTCTGTTTGACACTATGTTAAACCTTGTCAAACCACCAGATTTATTAGTTTACCTTCAAAGTAGTATTCCAAACCTTGTAAATAAAATTCATAAACGTGGAAGAGATTACGAAAAGACAATAAGTATTGAGTATTTAAGTAGACTAAATGAAAGATATGAAGCTTGGATTACTAACTATAATAGTGGAAAACTCCTAAAGATTAATGTAGACGATCTAGATTTTGTAGATAATAAAACTGACTATGAAACAATCCTCGAACTTATAAAAAAGGAACTTTAGTAACATCTTTCTCAATATTTTTGCTCACCATTTTTATCATTGTATTATATTTGAAAAAAATTTAAAAAATGGATTTAACATATCTTATACCCGTAGCTGGAATTATAGCTTTAATTTTTGTTTATATTAAAAATTTATCAGTTTCTAAAAAAGAAGTTGGAAATGCTAAAATGGCAGAAATTGCTAAAAATATTGCAGATGGTGCAATGGCATTCCTAAAAGCTGAATATAAAATATTATCAGTATTTGTTATTTTAACTGCTGTATTACTTGCTTTCAAAGGAATAAATGAAGGTAGTAGCTGGCTAGTTGCTGTATCATTTGTAGTAGGAGCACTCTGTTCTGGATTAGCTGGATTTATTGGTATGCAGGTTGCAACTAAAGCTAATGTAAGAACAACAAATGCTGCTCAAGAATCTATTGGAAAAGCTCTTGAAATTGCTTTTTCTGGTGGTTCTGTGATGGGTATGGGTGTAGTAGGTCTTGGTGTTCTTGGACTTGGAACATTATTCATTATCTATGAACCGATGTTTACAGATATAAACACTGTAATTCAAGTACTTTCAGGATTTTCGTTAGGTGCATCTTCAATTGCATTATTTGCTAGAGTGGGTGGAGGAATTTACACTAAAGCGGCTGATGTTGGTGCAGATCTTGTTGGAAAAGTTGAAGCAGGTATTCCAGAGGATCATCCCCTTAATCCTGCAACAATTGCGGATAATGTAGGTGACAATGTAGGAGATGTGGCTGGAATGGGTGCAGATTTATTTGAATCATTTGTTGGTTCTATTATAGGTGCAATGGTTTTAGGTGCTGCCTTTGTTGGTTTAACCGAATTTTCTGAAATTAAAATAAATGCTGTATTACTTCCACTTTATATAGCTGCTACAGGTATTATAATGTCTATAGTAGGTACTTTCTTTGTAAGAGTTAAAGAAGGAGGTAGTCCTCATAAAGCTCTTAATACAGGAGAATTGCTGTCTGCAGGTTTAATGATTGCAGCTACATTCTTTTTAATTCAAAATTTACTGCCTGAATCATGGATATTTAATGGTACAGAGTATACATCTATAGGAGTTTTTTACGCTACCATAAGTGGTTTATTTGCAGGACTTGCAGTTGGAAAGGTTACTGAATATTATACTGCGACTGGTAAAAAGCCTGTTCTATCAATTGTTAAGCAATCTGAAACTGGTGCAGCAACCACTATTATCTCTGGATTAGGTGTTGGTATGATCTCTACAGCTTTACCAATAATCTTTATCTGTGCCGCAATTCTTATTTCACATAGTTATGCTGGATTATACGGTATAGCAATTGCCGCAGTTGGAATGCTAGCAAATACTGGTATACAATTAGCAGTAGATGCATATGGTCCAATTTCAGATAATGCTGGAGGTATTGCGGAAATGGCTGATCTTGATCCTATTGTAAGAGAAAGAACAGATAAACTTGATGCAGTAGGAAATACAACAGCTGCTATTGGTAAAGGTTTTGCAATTGCATCAGCAGCTTTAACTGCATTAGCATTATTTGCAGCATTTATGCAAACGGCAGGAATAACTTCAATAGATATTTCAAAGCCAGTTGTAATGGCTGGATTACTTCTAGGAGCTATGCTCCCTTTTGTTTTTTCTGCTCTTTCAATGAATGCAGTTGGTAAAGCAGCTATGAGTATGATTGAAGAGGTTAGAAGACAATTTAGAGATCTTCCTAAACTTAAAGCAGCTCTTGAAATCATGAGAAAATATGATTCAGATCTTTCAAAAGCTACAAAAGAAGACTTAAAAATATTTAATGATGCTGATGGTGTTGCTGAATATAGTAAATGTGTTGAAATCTCTACTCAAGCTGCATTAAGAGAAATGGTGTTACCTGGAATAATGGCTATTTCTGTACCTGTTATAATTGGTTTTACTGGAGGTGCTGAAATGTTAGGAGGTCTTCTGGCTGGTGTTACTTCATGTGGAGTTTTAATGGCTATTTTTCAATCAAATGCTGGTGGTGCATGGGACAATGCTAAGAAAATGATTGAAGAACAAGGTAGAAAAGGAACAGAAGCACACAAGGCTGCAGTTGTTGGTGATACAGTTGGAGATCCATTTAAGGATACCTCAGGACCATCACTTAATATTCTTCTTAAGTTAATTGCTGTTGTTGCCCTAGTTATAGCACCTTTATTGGTAAGTTAAATATAAAGCACCTTTTTAACTGCCTTAATTACTTCTTCACTATTTGGAAGCCATTCTTCTAGTAGAACAGGTGAGTATGGCGTTGGAGTATCTGCATTATTTACTTTTTCGATAGGTGCATCAAGGTAATCAAAGAGTTCATTCTGTATTTTATGAGAAATATCTGTAGAAATATTTCCAAATGGCCAGGCCTCTTCAAGAATAACAAGTCTATTTGTCTTTTTTACTGATTCAATTACTGTATTATAATCAATTGGCCTAAGAGTTCTTAGGTCAATTATTTCAGTTTCAATGCCTTCTTTTTCTAAAATTTCAGCTGCCTTGTATGCTTCTTTGATAATCTTTCCAAATGATACAATTGTTACATCTTTTCCTTTTCTTTTTATATCAGCAACTCCAATAGGAAGTGTATACTCACCTTCTGGTATCTCTCCTTTGTCACCATACATTTGTTCTGATTCCATAAAAATTACAGGATCATCATCTCTTATTGCAGATTTAAGCAATCCTTTTGCATCATAGGGATTTGATGGAACGATTACTTTTAAACCAGGACAATTAGCAAACCAGCTTTCAAAAGCTTGAGAGTGAGTCGCTCCTAATTGACCTGCAGAAGCGGTTGGCCCCCTAAAAACGATAGGACAAGGAAACTGACCACCAGACATTTGTCTAATTTTTGCAGCATTATTAATTATTTGATCTATTCCAACTAATGCGAAATTAAAAGTCATAAATTCAATTATTGGTCTGGCTCCAACCATAGTAGAACCAACTCCAACTCCAGAAAAGCCTGCTTCAGATATAGGAGTATCAATAACTCTTAAATCTCCAAATTCATCTAACATTCCTTTTGAAGCTTTATAAGCACCATTATATTCTGCTACCTCTTCACCCATTAAATAAATACTTTCATCTCTTCTCATTTCTTCTGACATAGCTTCACAAATTGCTTGTCTAAATTGGACTGTCTTCATACTTTTTAATTTTATGCGAATTTAATCATAAAAAAAATATTTCCTATAGTGCTCTGATGAGATTTAAATTTTATTTAATTAATTTGTGCCATTATATTTTTAGATGGAATTGGTAGAATTAAAAATTCAAGGAATATCATATAGCGATAATAATTCAGGGGCATTTGCTCTGATTCTTGATGAGATGAACGGGAATAAAAAATTACCAATTGTAATTGGAGGATTTGAAGCTCAGGCTATAGCAATAGCACTTGAAAAAAAAATAAAAACCTCTAGACCTTTAACACATGAACTTTTTAAAGTATTTGCTGATAAATTTGATATTAAAATCAATCATATTATAATTCATAAACTAGTTAATGGTGTTTATTTTTCAAACATAGTATGTGAAAAAGATGATGATATAATTAAAATAGATTCAAGAACTTCTGATGCAATTGCAATATCTCTTAGATTTAGTGCTCCTATATTTATCGACAAACAAATTTTAGATGAAGCTGGATTTGAGGACAACGAAACTGACTCTGATGAAATTAATCTTATTGATGATAGTTTTTTTAAAACTGACACAAAAGAGAAACCTGACAATGAGTCAAAGGATATAAAAAAAATATCCTCAAATAATATAAAAAAAATGCTTGAAAAAAGTATTCAAAATGAAGATTATGAAATGGCTGCAAAATTAAGAGATGAGTTAAATATTAGAAAAAGTATAAAATGAAACAATATATTGACTTACTTAAACATATAAACGATAATGGTATTGAGAAGAAAGATAGAACTGGTACTGGGACTATTAGTGTTTTTGGTCATCAAATGCGTTTTAATCTACAAAATGGATTTCCGCTAGTAACTACTAAAAAATTACATTTAAGATCTATAATTCATGAATTAATTTGGTTCATTAATGGAGAAACCAATATAAAGTATTTAAAGGATAATGGAGTTACTATTTGGGATGAGTGGGCTGATAGTAAAGGTGATCTTGGCCCAATTTATGGTCATCAATGGAGGAACTGGAATAGTGATGGAATAGATCAACTTAAAGATGTTATTCATTCTCTTAAAACTAATCCATCAAGTAGAAGAATGATAGTAACTGCATGGAATCCAAATATTATTCCAGATAGCAAAAAATCTTTTAGTGATAATGTTAAAGATGGGAAGGCTGCATTACCTCCATGTCATGCGTTTTTTCAATTTTATGTTGCAGATAACAAACTGTCATGTCAAATGTATCAAAGAAGTGCAGATGTATTTTTAGGCGTTCCATTCAACATAGCTTCTTATTCTTTACTTACCCATATGATAGCTCAAGTTTGTGGATACGAAGTAGGAGATTTTGTTCATACTTTTGGAGATACACATATTTACCTTAATCATATTGAGCAAGTTAAACTTCAATTATCAAGAGATCCTTTGCCGCTCCCTACATTAAAACTTAATCAAAAGATTAAGAATATTGAAGACTTTAAATTTGAAGATATAGAAATATTAAATTATAATTCTCATCCCCCAATTAAAGGGAAGATTTCAGTTTAGAAATATGATAAAAAATGAACTAACAATAATTGCTGCAGCTTCAACAAACAATGTAATTGGGCTTGACAACAAACTGGTGTGGGATATTCCTAAGGACTTAAAAAGATTTAAGGATTTAACACAAGGACATACGGTTATAATGGGACGTAAGACTTTCGAATCACTGCCTAACCCCCTCCCTAATAGAACAAACATAGTTGTTACAAGAAATACTGACTATAAACATGATGGAGTAATAGTTTGTAAAAGTATTGACGAAGCACTAAACCATTGTAAAAATGACTCTCAACCTTTTGTCATTGGAGGCGGTGAAATATATTCACAAACTATTAATATTGTAGATAAAATTGAATTAACAAGAGTTTTCAAAAATTACAAAGGCGATGCTTACTTTCCTAGTATTCCTCTTGAAAAATTCAAATTAGTAAATGAAGAAACTTATGAATTTAAGGATATTGAAAATATTAAATATTCTTTTTTAACATATATAAAGAAATAATATGAAGGCATTTGTTTTTCCTGGTCAAGGTTCTCAGAAACCTGGTATGGGCAAAGAATTATTTAATGATATTCCTGAATCTAGAAATCTATTTAAGGAAGCCAATAAAATTCTAAACTTTAATATTACTGAGTTAATGTTTGAAGGCACATCTGAAGATTTATTACAAACAAAAGTTACTCAACCTGCTATTTTTATTCATTCTGTAATTTCAGCATTAATATCAAAAAGTTTTAAGCCAAATGTATGTGCAGGACATTCCTTAGGTGAGTTTTCTGCACTTGTTGTATCTAATTCAATAAGCTTTAGAGATGGTCTTAAATTAGTCTCTATCAGAGCTAATGCAATGCAAAAGGCATGTAAAGAAACTAATGGAAGTATGGCAGCCATACTTGGACTATCAGATAATATTGTGGAATCTACATGTAATGAAATTGAAGGGATTGTTAATCCAGCAAATTACAATTGTCCTGGTCAATTAGTAATTTCAGGAGAATCTAGTGCAGTAAAACAGGCTTGTGAATTACTCAAAGAGAGAGGTGCAAAAAGAGCATTGATTCTTCCAGTCGGTGGTGCTTTTCACTCAGATTTAATGAGTTCTGCTGCAGCTGAATTAAAAAAAGGGATTGACCAAACTGAATTTAAAACACCAAACTACCCCATTTATCAAAATTTTACTGCTAATGCTGTAAGTGATTCTTCAATTATTAAATCAAATCTATTGAGTCAATTAACTGGTGCTGTTCTATGGACACAGAGTATAAACAAAATGATAAATGATGGAGTAAAAGAATTTTACGAAGTTGGGCCTGGTAATGTACTTCAGGGTTTAATTAGAAAAATAGACAATGATACAATAGTGAACAAAATCTGAATTTATTTTTTATAAACCTCACCATTTTTCATAACAAATATCACATTTTTTAAGGTTGTAATATCCTCAGTTGGACTTAAATCAGTAGCTATAATATCTGCATAAAAGCCCTTCTTAATTTGACCAATCAAATTATCCATATTTAAAAGCTTAGCATTTGTAATTGTTGCAGATTTAATTGAGTATTCTGCTGGTATCCCTATTTCATGCATATATAAAAATTCACCTGCATTATCTCCATGAGGAAAAACACCTGCATCTGTTCCAAAAGCTATAGGAACTCCCATTTTATAGGCTTTCTTTGTTGTTGCTTTATTTTGAACTCCTACCTCAATTGCTTTTGGAATTATTATTTCTGGGTAATAACCTGGTATTCTTGCCATTTTTGCAACATGTTCTCCAGCACTAATAGTTGGTACTAGATAAGCATTTCTATCTTTCATAAGTTTCATTGTTCTTTCTTTCATTATTGATCCATGTTCAATAGTCTTGACTCCAGATTTAACAGCCCTATACATACCTTCATCACCATGAGCATGCGCCGCTACATGCATTCCATAATCTTCAGCTGTATTAACAACTGCTCTAATAACTTCTTCTGTAAATTGTGGGTTTTGACCATTTTTTGCCATACTCATTACACCTCCTGTAGCAGTAATTTTAATTAAATCAGCACCATTTTTATATCTATATCTTACAGCTTTTCTTGCATCACTTATTGAATTAACTACACCATCTTCTGGACCTGGATCATCAATCAACTCTTCTTTATACCCATTTGTTGGATCACCATGACCACCAGTAGTAGCAATAGTCTTTCCAGAGGTAAATATTCTTGGTCCTACAACTACTCCTTTGTTTATTGCATTACGAAGTGAAATATTAACTCCTGACCCTCCAACATCTCTTACAGTTGTAAAACCAGCTAATAATGTTTTTTTTGCAATAACTGTTGATTTAAACGCAACATCTGCTTTACTATCCTGGAATCTATTTATATACTTATCTTTTCCTCCTGATTCACTTTCCATATGAACATGAAAATCTATTAATCCTGGAAGTACAACTTTAGACTTAAGATCATAAATAAATATATTTTCATTGTCAGGATTTATAAAACCATCTTCAATTGAACTAATAAAGTTTCCCGAAACTATAATGGTCTTATTTAGGTGATATTTACCAGAAGATGTATCAAAGATTTTACCTGCATGAATATACTTATCTTGAGACATTAAAGGGGTCGTAATCAATAGAAAAATTATTAGGTATTTCATAATTGTTTTTTACTAAAGTAATTGAATTGAATAATTATTCAAAAAAACCAATTATTGTATTTGAAATAAACTTAATCTGCTTTTTTGATAACTCGGTATGCATTGGCAAAGAAATTACCTGTTCTTTTATTTTATTTGTAACTGGAAAATCATTTTCAGAAACAAATTCTTGTTTGTAAGCCTTTTGTTCATGAAATCCTAACGGATAGTATATTCCAAATGGAATATTATTTTTTTGTAGATGATTTGCTAATTCATCTCGCTTTCCGTTGTTTATTTTAAGTGTATATTGATGATAAACATGTGAGTCAAAATCTGATTCAACAAAAGGCACTTCAATTTCATCTATTCCCTCAAAACTTGTGTTATAAAGACTGGCCGCTTCCTGTCTGTTACTATTATATTTATCTAAATATTTAAGTTTGACATTTAAAATTGCAGCTTGAATAGAATCTAATCTGGAGTTTACTCCTACCTCATCATGATAGTATCTTTCATACATTCCATGATTTACAATACCTCTCATCTTGTAGGCTAGATTATCTGAATTTGTAAAAATTGCACCACCATCTCCGTAGCAACCAAGATTTTTTGATGGGAAAAAGGATGTAGTAGCAATATCTCCAATAGTTCCTGACATTTGCTTTTGAGAATTTGAAAATTTGAATTTAGAGCCTAATGCCTGAGCATTATCCTCTATTACTTGAAGGTTATTTTTATTTGCTATTTCTATTATCTCTTCCATTCTACAAGATTGACCAAACAAGTGAACAGGTATTATAGCTTTAGTTTTATCAGTAATTTTATCTTGGATCAAATTTGGATTTATATTGAAAGTTCTTGGATCTATATCAATTACAACCGGTTTAAGACCAAGTAAAAGTATAACTTCAATTGTTGAAGCAAAAGAAAAATTTGTAGTAATAACCTCATCACCTTTTTCTAGATTAAGAGCCATAAGTGCAATTTGAAGAGCATCTGTACCATTAGCACAAGGTATAACATGTCTTACATCAATGTATTTTTCTAAATTACTTTGAAACTCTTTTACAATTGGGCCATTAATAAATGAAGATGTATTAATTACTTTCTTCATCTCTCTATTAACTTGCCATCTAATTTTTCGATATTGACCATTTAGGTCAACCATGTTAATTTTTTTCATTCAAAACAAAATTAAAAAAGTATTTTTGGAAAAAGTATCTAGTGAAATTTATTTATGAAATATTTATAATACTAGCTTATTTGCTGTTTCAACCCTTTAGAATTTTTTCAAATAAAACAAATCTATTTTTTAAAGGAAGAAAAGTATCTTTTGATATTTTAAAAAGTGAAGTAAATCCTTCTAATAAAAATATTTGGTTTCATGTAGCATCTTTAGGAGAATTTGAGATAGCAAAACCAATAATTGAGTCATTAAAGTCAAAAATATCTGACCTTAAAGTCATCGTTACTTTTTTTTCTCCGTCTGGTCTTGAAAATTCAAAGAATTTCACAACTGCTGATTCATTAGTATATCTCCCACTAGATACATCATTAAATGCAAAAAAATTTGTAGAAATTGTAAATCCAAAAGTTGCAGTTTTTATCAAAAATGATATATGGTCTAATTATTTAACTTACTTAAAGAGAAACGATTCCATAATTTTTTCAGTATCCTCCAAGTTTAATAAATCGCAATTTTATTTTAAGTTCTATGGAACTTGGTTTTTGAATAAATTAAAAAAAATAGATTTTTTCTTTGTTCAAGATAATCATTCAAAAAATATTCTCGATGAACACTCATTTAATAATGTAAATGTATCAGGAGATTCAAGATTTACAGCAGTGATTAAAACACTAAAGGAAAATAAGCAAATTGATAAAATTGAAAAATTTATTAATAATCAAAAATGTCTAGTTGCAGGAAGCATCTGGGAATCAGATATTAAATTAATTGACTTCACTATAAAAAATTCAAGTGTTAAATCTATCATTGCTCCTCATGACATATCATCTGGATATATTAAAAAGTTAGAGAATTTATATGGAGATGATGCTGTAAAATTTTCGAGTCTTAAATCAGAAGGTGACTTTATGAAAAAAATTTTAATAGTTGATTCAATTGGTTCTCTAAAACATTTTTATAAATATGCTTACATATCATATATTGGAGGTGGTATGTCGAATAAAGGTCTTCATAATATACTTGAAGCTGCAGTTTTTTCAAGCCCTATTATTATTGGTTCAAACTATAAAGGATTTGTTGAAGCAGAAGACTTGATAAAATTAGGAGGGGTATATTCAGTTAAGAATTCTAAAGAATTTACTGATACCTTTTCAATTTTAAGAAAGTCTGAAGATCAAAGAAATAAATCTGGACAGGTTAACTTGAATTATATCCTGAATAATTTAGAAAAAAATTCAAAAATTATTCAATCTTTAATAGATAATTTAAATTAATTGAACATATAAATTTAAATTTGACACATGATTAAAAAATTTATAATATTGATGACACTTCTATTGTCATTAAATAGTTGCAATCAAGAAACTGATCCACCTAATATAGTTATGATGATTGGAGACGGTATGGGTCTTTCTGCAATTTCCTCTGGTATGTATTCAAATAATAATTACACTTCTTTTGAAGAGTCGGAATATGTAGGATTGTCCAAAACCCACTCTTATGATGACCTAGTCACCGACTCGGCTGCAAGTGCAACTGCTATGTCTTCAGGTGTTAAAACACAAAATAAAGTTGTAGGACTTGATTCTGAAGGCAATAATGTTCAAACTATCTTAGAAAAATCTATTGATTTAGGCTACTCTACTGCAATTCTTGTAACATCAAGTATAGTTCATGCATCACCAGCATCTTATTATGCTCATATAAATGACAGGTATAATTATGAAGAGATTGCTAATCAGTTTTCAAAAAGTAGAGTTGATTTTTTTATTGGTGGTGGTGAAAAATATTTTAATAATAGAGAAGATAATAGAGATTTGACAAATGAAATGAGCGAATATACTTTTGTAAGTAATATAGATGAGTTTGAAAAATCCAATTCAAATAAAATTGGTTTTTTGACTTCAAAAAAAGAACCAGTTGAAAAATTTAACAATAGAGAACCTTCTCTTGATAAAGCAATTAAAATAACTCTAAACAAATTAGAAAAACTTAATAAACCTTTTTTTTTATTAGTTGAAGGATCTCAAATAGATTGGGGTTCTCATGATAATGATCAAAGACATATGATCAGTGAGATGTTAGAATTCGACAATGCAGTAGGTGATGTCTTTGAATTTGCTAAAAACAACAAAAATACTTTGGTTGTAATAACTGCAGATCATGAAACAGGTGGTGTTGCAATTGTTGATGGTGATCTAGAAAAATCAAATGTAAAAAACAAGTATGTATCTGGAAGTCATACAGCTTCAATGGTGCCAGTATTTAGTTACGGTCCTTATTCAGTACTTTTTAAGGGAATTTATGATAATACTGAAATTTTTGATAAATTAGAAGGAATCATAAAAAAATGAAAAAATTACTTTTAGCTTTTGTAATAATTACATTTTCATGCGACAATGACCCTATAAATGTTGATGTCTTAATTAAAGGAGGAACAATCCATAATGGTTCTGGTGAAAAGGGATATGAAGGTAATATTGCTATCAAGGATGATACAATTTATTATGTTGGTAAAAGAGGGAATTTTATTGCTGCCAAAACAATTGATGCATCCGGTAAAGTTGTTTCTCCCGGCTTTATTAATATGCTGAGCTGGGGATATAATACTCTAATGCAGGATGGAAGATCTCTAAGTGACTTAAAACAAGGAGTTACTCTTGAGGTTTTTGGCGAAGGAACCTCTCCAGGACCATCTGGCTCAGTCAAAAGTAATAATTACATATCATTTGGCGAAGCAATGCAAAATCTAGAATCTAACGGTGTGTCTACTAATATTGCATCTTATTTAGGAGCAACTACCGTAAGAATTCAGGAAATTGGATATGCAAATAGAAAAGCTAATTCGGATGAAATGGAATCAATGAGAAATATTGTAAAATTAGCAATGATGCAAGGTGCCATTGGTATTGGATCATCTTTAATATATGCTCCTGCAGATTATGCTAATACTTATGAACTAGTTGAATTATCAAAAGTTGCATCTTCCTATGGAGGAAGGTACATATCTCATATTAGAAATGAAGATGAATATGTTCTTGATGCTGTAGATGAATTAATAGAAATTTCAGAACGTGCAGATATTCCTGCTGAAATATATCATTTAAAATCTTCTACAAAACCATATTGGCATTTATTAGACTCTATAATTTCAAAAGTAGAGAAAGCAAGAGATAAAGGGTTAAAAATAACAGCTGACATGTATACATACCCTGCAGCTTCTACTGGTTTAACAGGTGTTATACCAACATGGGTTCAAGAAGGTGGTAGAGAGGCATGGATTAATAGAATGAAAAGGCCAGAAATTAGAGAAAGACTTTTTAAGGATATTCGAGAAGAATTAAAAAAACAACCGCCTGAAACAATTCTTATGGTTGGTTTTAATAAAAATTCTGTTGCAAAGAAATATAGAGGCCTAACTATAGCTCAAGCATCTGAACTTAGAGGTGAATCACCAGAGCAAACAATTGTTGATCTTATTATCGAAGATGGAAGTAGAATTCAATGTATATATTTTAGTATGTCAGAGGATAATATTAGAAAAAAAATCAAGTTACCATGGGTATCTTTTGACTCTGATGCCGGCTCATATTCCGATATTTCTAAAGATTTTATTACACATCCCAGAGCATTTGGAAGTTTTGTCAGAGTTCTTGGAAAATACGTTAGAGACGAAAAATTAATTTCAATGGAAGAAGCCATAAGAAGGTTATCTGGTTTTGCCGCAGATAACCTAGGTATTAATAAAAGAGGTTATTTAAAGCAGGGTTATTATGCAGATATTGTAATTTTTGATCCTAAAATTGTTGATGATCAAGCAACTTTTGAAGAACCACTCCAATTTGCGATTGGAATTGAACAAGTTTTTGTTAATGGTGTTCAAGTAATTTCAAATGGCGAACATACAGGAGAGTTTCCGGGTAGATTTATTAAAGGATCTGGCTTTAGTGTCTCTGACAAATAGTAAATAAGTTTATGATTCTAAAGAATTCATTTAAATCAAAACAAGGTTGAAGAAAAAAGTGCGGGTGAAGGGACTCGAACCCCCAAGCTGTTAGGCACTAGATCCTAAGTCTAGCGTGTCTACCAATTTCACCACACCCGCAAAAGGTGAACAAATATAAATAAGTTTTTAAAAATAAATCAACTATGAGTACATTATCTGAAGAGGAAAAAGAGAAATATTTGAACGAGTTATTTGAGTTTTTAAAACTTCCATCAATTAGTGCTGACTCTAGGTATAAGGATAGTATGATTAAAACAGCTAAATGGCTTTCAAATGAACTTATAAAATCGGGGTGTGATTCATCAAAAGTTTATGAAACAGATGGACATCCTATTGTGTATGGAGAAAAGTTTGTAGATGGATCATTCCCTACAATTCTAGTTTATGGTCATTATGATGTACAACCTCCAGATCCAATTGAACTTTGGACTACTCCACCTTTTGAACCAGTAATTAAGAATACAAATATTCATCCAGATGGTGCAATCTTTGCCAGAGGTGCCTGTGATGATAAAGGTCAAGTCTTTATGCATGTCAAGGCATTTGAACAGCTTATCAAAAAAGACAAATTAAATTGTAATGTAAAATTTATGATAGAGGGAGAAGAAGAGGTTGGTAGTGAAAATCTTGAAAAATTCCTTCTAGAAAATAAATCTAAACTTAATGCTGATGTTATATTAATTTCAGATACTGGATTAAGTAATCTTAAGAAGCCAACCTTTACAATTGGACTTAGAGGCTTATCATATATGGAAATTAAGATAACTGGACCCAACAGAGATCTTCACTCTGGACTTTATGGAGGAGCTTTAGCTAATCCTATCAATATTTTATCAGATATGATAAGTTCACTTATAGATGAAGAAGGTAAAATAACAATACCTGGGTTTTACGATAATGTTTTAGAAATAGATCAATCTAAAAGGGAATCTGTAGAGGAAATGTCAAAATTTGATAATGATGATTTTAAAAACTCTATTGGTCTTAAAGAAACTAAGGGAGAGAAAGGTTATTCAACACTAGAACGATTATCAATTAGACCTACCCTAGATGTAAATGGTATTTGGGGTGGTTATACAGGAGAAGGATCTAAAACTGTAATACCAAGTGAAGCATCTGCAAAAATTTCAATGAGATTAGTTCCAAATCAAAATTGGGAAAAGATAAGTGAATTATTTACTAATCATATTAAGAAAATTACTCCTAATTCTGTGTCAATTGATGTAACTACTCATCATGGAGGAAATCCTTACATAACTCCTGAAGATTTTAAAGGTTATGATTCAGCAATAAAAGCATATAAAGATAGTTTTGGAATTGACCCAATTCCACAGAAAGATGGTGGAAGTATTCCTATAGTTCCAATGTTTGAAAGTATTCTAGGAACAAAAACTGTTTTAATGGGATTTGGATTAGATAGTGATGCGATTCATTCTCCAGATGAAAACTATGGGGTAAAGAATTTTTTTATAGGTATTGATACAATTCAAAACTTTTATAAGCATTTTGGAAATTAAATAAGCTTATCAGGATTCTTATTAATAAAGCTTGACCAACTAGAATATTTTTTTTTCTCTTTATCATTATCAAAATTAAAAAAATGACAAACTGCTGCTGCTAAGCCGTCAGTTGAGTCTAAATTCTTGGGTAGCTCTTCTATTTTAAACATACTCTTAAGCATTTTTGCAACTTGCTCTTTGCTGGAATTACCATTTCCTGTAATTGCCATTTTTATTTTTTTTGGTGAGTATTCTGTTATTGGAATATCAAAGTTTAGAGCTGCTGCAATAGATACCCCTTGAGCTCTTCCCAACTTCAACATTGACTGAACATTTTTACCAAAGAATGGAGCTTCAATTGCAATTAAATTTGGACCATGAGATTTAATTAATTCAGATGTTTTTTTAAAGATTTTTGATAGCTTAACACTATGATCATCTTTAGAAGGCAATTTATATTCTATTAGGTCAATCAATTCCATTTTATTTCTGTAGATTTTAATTATTCCAAATCCCATAATATTTGTTCCAGGATCAATTCCCATTATTACAGTGTTGTCAGGCAGATTATTACTCATAATTAAGTTTAAATGGTAAATTAAATTTTACTTCTACAAATTCACCAACATTTGTTTTAATAGCAGGCATGGCATTAGGTAATTGTTTAACTGCTTCGTGAATTAATAGAACTAACTGTTGATCTAGTTTATTGTTAGGTAAAAGTTTATCCAAACTAAAATTTCCATTCATGTCAATTTTCAATGTTAGCATATATTTTGTGGTATCAATAGGAAACACTCTATTGTTAAGATAGCTATTCATTTCTGTTTCAATTTTATTTCTAAAACATCTTAATTGTTCATCAATATTTAAATTTTCACATTCAGGAAATGATGGTGGTTGATCATTAGTTGTCCATGAAGACGCAGATTCAATTTCAGATATTGGCACTTTCAAAGAGTTAGAATCACATGACGCTAATGTAATTACAATAAGTAACCACTTGAAATAAAACTTAATACTAAAATTCTTAATTAAGTTAAGCACAACTAAAATTACGATTTTTTTATAGCTTTGTTCAATGGAGATATTTCTAATCTCAGTCTGCTTAATAGGTATTGCATTTTTAGGAATTGCAATTAAATTGATTTTAAAAAAAAATGGAGAATTTTCTGGTACTTGTGCTAGTCAAAGTCCTTTCCTAAATAAATCTAATGAACCTTGTGGTATTTGTGGAAAAATTCCAACTAGTTCAGAATGTGCTAATGAAATTAAATGATTAAAATAATTTCCAAACTTGGACCAGGTTTGCTTTTTGCAGGAGCTGCTATTGGAGTATCTCATCTAGTTCAATCTACAAGAGCAGGAGCAGACTTTGGTTGGGGTTTAATTTGGGCTTTAATACTTGTTAATATTTTTAAATATCCTTTTTTTCAGTATGGACCTAGATATGCTATGGCTACTGGTGAAAGTTTACTTGATGGATATCATAAAATTGGAAAAATATTTTTAATCACTTATTTCATTTTAAATTTAGCAACAATGTTTACTATTCAGACAGCTGTAACAATTGTAACAGCTGGGCTAGCTTCCAGTCTTTTTGGTATAACTGATAATATGGTTGTTTGGAGTCTCATAATTACTATTATTTGCTACATTATTTTACTATTAGGTAAATACAAAGTTTTAGATAAAATGATTAAGGTCATAATCCTAATTTTAGCAATAAGTACAATATTTTCAACTGGAGTTGCATCAATAAACTCTGAAGAGATTTTCAGCTTTAAGCAAGTATTTCCTTCAGGTAGTGGTTTAGTTTTCCTAGTAGCATTTATGGGTTGGATGCCTGCTCCACTTGATATCTCAATATGGCATTCTATTTGGACTCTTGAGAAAAAAAAGAATCAAAAAATATCACCAAAAGAAAGTTTGTTTGATTTCAATATAGGGTATTTTGCAACTGTTATTTTAGGTATTTGTTTTGTTAGTTTAGGAGCATTTGTAATGTATAATTCTGGTTTAAGTTTTTCAAATAGCGGTAGTGTTTTTGCTAACCAACTTATTGAATTATATACATCTAACTTGGGTGATAGTTTCTATTTAATAATTTCAATTTGTGCATTTACTACAATGTTAAGCACAACTATTACATGCTTAGACGCATCTCCAAGAACAATGTCAAGAGCTACACAATTATTAACAAAAAATAATAATAGGAATTATTATTTTCAGTGGATATCAGCATTAGCAGTAGGAACAATGTTAATATTTTATTTTTTACTTTCTGAAATGGGAACTTTAGTTGAAATAGCTACTATATTATCTTTTATAACTGCACCTTTTTATGCAATTTTAAACTATAAATTGATAATGAGTGAAAATATGCCTGAAATCCACAAACCATCCAAATCACTTAGAATTCTAAGTATTATTGGCATATTATTCCTAAGTATTTTTGCCATTGGGTATATTTTGACCAGGTTTATTTAGTTTGTATCTTTGCTCAATATGTCTGAGACAAAAACAGTTAATCAGGGTTGGGTAAAACTCAATAACACCAAAAAAGAGTCTAATTCTAAAATTAGAACTAAAAAACCAGACTGGATAAGAGTGAAACTTCCCATAGGGAAAAAATATACTCAACTTAGATCAACAGTTGAAAAAAATAATCTTCATACTATATGTGTTTCTGGTAACTGTCCTAATATGGGAGAATGTTGGACTGAGGGAACAGCTACTTTTATGATTCTTGGGAATATTTGTACTAGATCATGTGGTTTTTGTAATGTTCAGACTGGAAGTCCATTACCTGCTGATAAATTAGAACCATTTAAAGTAGCAAGGTCAATAAATATTATGGGAGTAAAACACGCAGTTTTAACTTCAGTTGATAGAGATGATTTGAAAGATGGAGGGTCCATTATCTGGGCTGAAACTGTTAATGCTGTTAGAGATTTAAATCCTAAGACTACAATTGAGACTTTAATACCAGATTTTAAAGGTGAATCAGGAAATATAGATAGAATTATAGAAGTTAATCCTGAAGTAGTTTCTCATAATCTTGAAACTGTTAGAAGATTAACTCGTGAAGTTAGAATTCAAGCTAAATATGATAGAAGTTTGGAAGTATTAAAATATTTAAAGGATAATGGAATTAATAGAACAAAATCTGGAATAATGCTTGGTCTTGGCGAGACAAAAGAAGAAGTGATAGAAACTATGAAAGATCTTCGTAATGTTGGAGTTGACATTGTAACATTAGGTCAATATCTTCAACCATCAAAGAAACATTTACCTGTTAAAAATTTTGTAACTCCTGATGAGTTTAAAGAATATGAGACAATTGCTAAGAAAATGGGATTCAGACATGTTGAGAGTGGACCCTTAGTTAGATCTTCTTATAAAGCTCATAAACATATTCATTAATCTTTATTAATGTATTCTTCTAAACACCTATCAAAATTATTTTCATTTATATCATTCGGGAATTTTAGCCCTACCTCTATGTAATATATATCTCTATTATTAATTTTAGGTTTAAGTCTACCGAAGTCTTTTTCAGTAGTTAGAATTTTTTTATTGGCAGATATTTCAGTTATTTTATCAACAGATGATTTGTTAAAATTATAATGATCAGAATATTTAAGATGTTTAAATTTTAATCCTTTAAATTTTAAAAAATTCACAAGATAGGATGAGTCTGCTATTCCCGTAACCAAAATAAAATTTTCTTCATTCAAAATTTCAATATCAATTTCTTCAGATTCTGATTTAATTTTTTGCAAATAAGTTAAGGAACTAAAAAATACTTTTTGATTTTCAATAGGGTTTAATGATTCCATAAATGAATCTTTATCTTTTCTAGATAAATTATCAGGACATTTTGTAACTACAATAAAGTCAGCTCTTTTAGCAGATTTTTTATCTTCTCTTAAATTTCCTATTGGAAGAATTTCATCCTTATAAAATGGGAATTGAAAAGTTGTAGTTAATATCATTAAACCAGGCTTTACAAATCTATGTTGAAAAACATCATCCCAAATACAAAAATCTGTTTTGGGTAAGTTTTGTAAGATGATATTCATTCCTTTTCTTCTATCTTCACATACTACTACATTAATTTCTGGGTGTTTGGAGTAAAATTGAAATGGTTCATCACCAATTTCATAGGCAGTTGATTTTTTTGAAGCTTGAATAAAGCCTTTAGTGTTTCGATTATAGCCCCTGCTTAAAGTCGTGATCTTTTTTTTATTTTTATGTTTTTCAATAATGTAATCAACTATAATTGACTTCCCTGTTCCACCTGTTGATAAATTTCCAATTCCAATCGTAGGAATTTTATATACAATTGAATCAATTATTCCAAGGTCAAAGAGAAAGTTTCGAAAAGATGTATATAGTCCATATATTATTGATAGTGGATACAATAAAAATTTCAATTTTTTCACCAGAGGAAAGATAATATTATATTTGCTATGAATCTATACTTATATGAAAGTTAGTGAAATTACAGAAATTCTAGATAAATGGATGCCAATATCAATAGCAGAAGATTTTGATAATGTTGGGCTTCTTATTGGTGATCCAAATTGTGAAGTAAAAAACATTTTGATAACTCTGGATACAACATTAAATGTTTTAGATGAAGCTTTAGATAAAGATTGTAATATGATTATAAGCTACCACCCTATAATATTTAATGCAATTAAAAAAATTACTTCGAATTCCGGATATGTTCAGAAGTCTATAATTAAGGCTGTGAAAAATAATATTTCAGTTTATTGCATACATACCTCTTTAGATAACCATCCTGAAGGTATTAGTTATTTTTTATCAAAAAAAATAGGGTTAAAAAACACTACCCCACTTATTCCAAAAGAGAACAATAATACTACTCTTAAAATTGGAATGGGAATTAAGGGAGGAATGAAAGATCCAATGGAAGAAGACGATTTCTTAAATTTACTTAAAGAAAAATTAAACTTAAAATATCTAAGACACTCAGTTAAACTTGATAAAAAAATATCTAAAGTTTCAATTGTTGTAGGTTCTGGCAGTTTTGCAATTAAAAACTCTATTGACTGTAATGTTGATGCTTTTATTACCTCTGATTTAAAATATCATAATTTTTTTGAAGCAGATAATAAGGCTTTATTGGTAGATATAGGTCATTATGAGAGTGAAAATCATATAAAATTGATAATTAAGGAATTTCTTAGTAAAAAAATACCTAATTTTACGCTCCTTTTATCGGATCAAAATATAAACCCTGTAAACTACTATTAAAATGGCAAAAAAAGTTGAAATATCAGTTGAAGAAAAACTAAGAGCTTTGTTTGATCTTCAGTTAATTGACTCCAGAATTGATCAAATTAGAAGCATAAGGGGTGAGCTTCCTTTAGAAGTTGAAGATCTTGAAAATGAAATTGAAGGTTTAAATAAAAGACTTGAGAGCTTTGAAAACGAAATTAAAGAGAGTGAAGATGGAATCAAATTTGAAGAAAACTCAATTTCTACCTCTAAAGAAAATCATAAAAAATATGAAGGTGATTTAAAAAAGGTTAGAAACAACAGAGAATATAATGCCATTGTTAAAGAACAGGAATTTCAAGAACTTGAAATTAAACTTTCTGAAAAAAAAATAACTCAGTTTAAAGAATTAATAGAAAATAAAACTATTGTTCTTGACGAACTTAAAGATAAAATTAAAGACAGGAAATCACATCTTAAAGCTAAAAATTCTGAACTAGGGGAAATTCTTAAAGAAACTGAAAAAGAAGAAAAAACTCTATTAGATAAGTCTAAAGAATTTGAAAAAAAGATTGAGGATAATCTGATAAATGCTTACAAAAGGATAAGATCTAACGTAAGAAACGGTCTTGCTATTGTACCTATTGAAAGAAATGCCTCAGGTGGTTCTTATTTTACAATTCCTCCGCAAGTTCAAATGGAAATTGCTTCTAGACAGAAAATTATTACAGATGAATACAGTGGTAGAATCCTTGTTGATCCAAAATTAGCAGAGGAAGAAATGGATAAAATGAAATCTATTTTCTCATAAGTTACAGAGCTGATCCTGTTTTAATTTCTTCGTTTTTTCCATTAACATAATCCATATAAGTAAAGCCTGGTTCGATGCTGAAAGATCCTACCTCTCCATTTTTATTCATAGCGATATATGCAACTTGAAATTTATTTTTCTGAGAATTTGAGGAAACAATTCTATTAACGGCATTTTCACAAGCTTCCTGGGGGGACATACCCTGTCTCATTAATTCAACAACTAGGAATGATCCAACCGTTTTTACAACTTCCTCTCCTAAACCAGTTGCAACTGCACCACCAATCTTATTATCAATAAATAAACCAGAACCAATAATTGGAGAGTCGCCTACTCTACCTTTCATCTTATATGCAAGCCCGCTTGTCGTACATGCTCCTGACATATTATTATCTTTATCAAGACATAACATGCCTATAGTATCATGATTTTCAATATTAATTAATGGTTTGTATTCCTCGTTTTCTAGCCACTTTTTCCATTCATTTTTGGAAGCTTCAGTTAGGAGATTAATTTTTTCATAACCTTCAGAAACACCAAATTCCTCTGCTCCTTTTCCAGCCAACATAACGTGTGGTGTTTTTTCCATCACATCTCTAGCAAGTTTAGCAACATTGACAATATTTTCTACAGCTACTACTGAGCCGCAGTCTCCAAGATGATTCATAACACACGCATCAAGAGTTACACTACCTGTTCTATCTGGAGCACCACCAAATCCAACAGTAGTATTTTTAGGGTTTTCTTCTTCAATTGCAACACCTGCAACAGCGGCAGTTAACCCATCAATTCCTTGATCAAGCATTACTCCAGCCTTAAGATTAGCTTCAGTGGTTTTCCAAGTTGAAATAGATCTTACCATAGGGGTAATATTAAAAGTTTTTGCTTTAAGTCTTGTTGTTAAGGAAGACATTAATCCAATGCTAAATATATCAAAAATAAAATTTCGTCTTTTCATATTATTTATTTAAAGCTCTTAACCTCTCAATTAATGGAGGATGAGAATAGTGAAAAAATACATATAATGGGTGTGGGTAAATATTTGATAAACTGTCTACTGATAATTTTTTTAATGCCAATGATAAATCCTCTCCATTAAATGTTTCTTTAGCATAAGCGTCCGCTTCAAATTCATTTTTTCTACTTATATAATTCATCCATATGCTGGAAATCATTGATATTGGTGAGAAAATTATAGTAAACCCAATTAAACCAAGGTGAAAACTACTATCTAATCCTCCTAATGCCATTGAAATTTCTGGTAGTTTCAAACATAATTCAAAGAAAAAAGTCATTACCCCTATTTGAATAACTGACATTATTAAACCTGAAAAGATATGTTTTTTCTTAAAATGCCCAACCTCATGAGCCAAAACAGCTACTAATTCATTTTCTGTATGCTTTTCAATTAAAGTATCATAAAGTGCAATTGTTTTTCTAGGGCCTAAACCACTAAAGAAAGCATTTGCTTTTGTTGATCTTTTTGATCCATCTATTACATATATATTCTTTAAGAGATACCCAACTTTTTTTGAATACTTTTCTATTTTTTGTCTTAATTCACCATCATTTAAAGGAGTTAGTTTATTAAAAATTGGTACAATTAAATCTGCGTAGAACATATTTAAGATAATCATTAGTGATGAAAGTCCTATCCATAACCATAGCCAAAATCCATCATTGATATTATCATATATGTATAGCGCGGCTAACAGAAGAATTCCGCCAATTAAAATTGACAGTATTGAAGATTTAACTATATCAAGAAAGAATGTAGCTTTAGAAGTCTTGTTAAATCCATATTTTTCCTCAATAACAAAAGTGTTGTAATATGAAAAAGGGATTGATATTAAAGAATTTAAAACAAATAGAATTAGAAAAAACATTCCTGATTTAGCAAAATTTGAATTAATTTCAAAAGGTAAAAATAAATTCAAACTATCAGAATTAACTAATTGATCAAGAAAGCCATAACCATCAAAAACTAAAAGTGAAATAACAAATAAAAAACTTGTGGTAGAAGAAAGTAATCCAATTTTATTTTTACTTATTGCATATAGCTTTGCTTTTTTATATTTTTCTATGTCATAGAAATCCTTTAATTCTAATGGAATTTCATCTTTCCAGTTTTTATGATTCAGATAACCTAAAATATTTGAGAATAGAAAATTAAAAATTACAAGGCATATAATTACTACAAACCATACTTCACTTGTCATAAGATTGAATTTATTAAATTTAGAATTAAATGTAATAAAAGATGATTAATAAGTATACAATTATAGGAACTTTAGGAATATTAACTTTTAGTTCAGGATTATGTTTGTTAGGAGAAGCAATAATTAGAAAGTCTCAAGGTTTAGATTTTTTCTTGATAGGAACTATATCACTAATTTTTGTTAATGCAGGAGTATGTGTAATGATAAATACAAGAAAACTATCTAGTTAGAATCATGATTGTCATAAAGATATAAAGGCAATGCTAAAGAAAATCCTACTAAAAACATTGGAACTAAATATCTAAAAATTTTCAAAGGAGATTTTCTGTGTTTATAAATTAAGAAAATTAAAAAAGAGCTAGCAGCTACAGTTAAATCCATTGACAACATTGATACAGCATAATTTTCATATAAAAGACTGAGAAAACCATCCATTGACCAATTATTAACTTTAAGAAAATTGATCAAATTGTAATAAGGTAACGCAATTCCTAAAACGCATAATATAAAATATATAATTCTCATAACTTGTTTTTTTTAATATACCTTTTTTTAAGACATGATGATTATTATCATCTTTCATCTTAGTCTTTAAGCATAAATTTATTCATTATAAATCAATATAAATCAATATAAATGAAAAACACACTTTTATTATTTACTTTATTATTTTCTTCTTTTTTATTCTCTCAAAATGTTTTTTGGTATGATGTAATATTAGAAGTAGATTCTAAAGATGCTGCCACAGTGGTTGGATTAGTTGATAATTTCTATTCTAATCACAAAAAAGGAGCAGACGTCACTGTTAAATTTTCAAGTATTCCATTGAAAGGTTCTAGTGAAAAAGCTACACATATAATTAGTATAACTAGTGAGTCTTCAAAATCTCTAGCCGATTTTAGAAACTCACTAAGTGGATCAGACTGGGACTTATATCTTACAAAAATGAGTAATTATGTTAAAAATTCTCGAGCTTCTGCAGGAAAAGACCTTTACTCTGTTGGTGCTGATAATTCAAATCCAATTGGTCAAGCTTGGGTTTTTAAAGTAGAGAACTCTAATTTAAATTCTTTTGTTGGTGCATTCAGTAAACTTATTAAATCAATAAATTTTGATGGTTCTGTCGGAGTAGGTCAAGTAATTCACGGCGCTGAAAATGGAGTAAATACATATATATACGGAACATATTCTGATTTAAATTCAGCATTTAATTTTGGCCCTAAAAATGATTTGGAGGCGAAAGCATTTAGCGAATTTTCAGAATCAATTAAAGGTTCAGTGTTTACACAAACAAATACAAGAGTTTTAATAAAAACATATTAATACTTGATTTAAAGAATAATTATTTTTAAAAGCGTCACTAATTAACTTTAGTGGCGTTTTCTTTTAAATCACTGGCATATCTTCTTCATTAAGTTCAGGATTTCAAATCCTCTAAAATTAGTCAAACTTACGTTTATAGATAAGTGTCCCATAGCTTTCTGAAACTTGGTTATACTTGTTTTTTTTAATAAACCTTTTTTTAAGATATGATGATTATTATCATCTTTCATCTTAGTCTTTAAGCATAAATTTATTCATTATAAAGTCAATAAAAATGAATAAGAAATGTAAGTCCTGTTCTTCAGGCAAAAAATGCAAAGACAAATCTTTAGATAAGAAACACAAAACATGTTCTTCAGTTAAAAAACATAATAATAAAAATTGTGATGATTAATAAATATAATAGTGTCAAGTTAGCTTTCAGAGATAATTATAGATTTAATTCTTCTATAGGTATTGTGATTTCAACTCTAGTGGGATCAATTGCTGTTATGGTGATAATGATGAATGGATATAATTTAATTAATTGGATTCAAATAGGAATTGCAGTATTTATATGTAGTATTTATAATGCTGCTGTATTATCAGTTCAATCTTATAAAATAATTTTCAATTTAATTATAACTAGCCTAGTTTATAATATTATTGTAATTATATTAAATCTTGCCATTTAGAAATCTTTATTCTCAATTCTTCTAATTAAAAGTGTCAAAGGGATGAATAACCAAATTAAAAGGGATATTGTGCAAATAATAATTCCATAAAATGTTCCAAAAAATAATTTAAAACTAGCTCCTGTATATCCCAAAAGTGCAGATAAATCTAGATTAATTATCAATACTGTTCTTGCTAAATCTATTGGGTTAAGTAGCATAGCAATTAATGAAGGATTCGTTAAGGGATATTCTCTAAATATCATTAACAAAATCATTATTAATCCATCATAAACAACTGCCATAATTAGCCATACAACAACAGTTAATCCAAACCCCCTTAGTTTATTGTTGTTTAAAATACCTATGTAGAATGATATACAAGAGAATATAAATGTCAAAACTGAAGATATTCCCAGTAATAATATAAACTCATATAAATTTTGTGAGCTTAAAATACCGAAAAGGATAAAAGGGATTGATAAACCTAAAATCAAACTCAATGATAAAGAAAATGATACTCCCAGGTATTGTGCAATAAAAATCTTTTTTCTATCAATTGGTTGAGCTAATAATAGTTGAGTGAAGTTTTTAGAATTATAAAAATATGTTATGCCAAATACAGATGAAATTAAAGGAGATAAAACAATTATAATATTTAATAAAGTAATAATTGTATTTGAAAAACTTGTATTTATGAGTAATAATCCAAATCCAATAAGAAGATAAAACAAAAAATAAAAAAGTATCCAATGACTTCTCATCAAATCAGATAAACAATATTTTAGAATTTTAAACATTTTTTTCATCAATTATTTTTGTTAATGCATATTCTAAATCAGTTAAATAAGATTTTTTATTATTCCTGTTCTTTACAATATTTTTTTTCAATTTTTTAATTGATCCATTATAAAAAATCTGACCCTCAGATAGCAAAATTATCTCACTAGAAACCTCATCAATAAAACTCATGATATGCGATGTAATAAGAATTGTTTTACCTTTTTTCTTTTCAATATCTATTAGTTCTTTTAATTTAATTACTGAAATTGGATCAAGACCAGCAGTAGGCTCGTCTAAAATAATAATTGGGCAATCAAACATAAAAGTAATTACTAGATTGATTTTTTGTCTAGTTCCTTTAGATAAAGTTGAAGTTCTATGTTGTAAATATTGTTTTAAATTAAAATGATTGACTAATGAAAGATAACTAATGTCATTATTTCTTAAATTTTTTATCATGTCAAGAAGTTCATGAACCTTTAGATTTGGAGGAAAGCTTTCAACTTGAGGTAAATAAGTAATATAGTTTCTATATGTGTGAGACTTGGAAATATTTATATTATCTATATAAATTTTCCCTCTTTTAGGAATTAGCATTCCCAGAATACATTTAATGATTGTTGTTTTACCTGATCCATTAGGTCCAACAATTGTAGTAACATTATTAGGTTTAACTTTTAAATCTATATCATTTAGGACTATGTTTTCCTTAAAATTTTTATGTAAGTTTTCTATACGTATCATCTTATAATATTCATTAGAGGATTTTGATCTAGTAATTTTCTTGGAGTAAACACAGGAGAAACTTTTTCGGAAAAATTAATTATATGTACAAATAAACCTCTTAGAAGAACTACAGTTTCGGGTACAGTATTAACTATATAAGTAAATAATTTGACTGGTCTGTATGGAACATCTCCATATCCATCATTATCTAGGTCATATCCATTATAGCTACTCCAATAATTATTTTCAAAAATATTATCGTTAACTGAACTATTATAAGAAAGATCAAACGAATTAAAAATAAAATTATTATAAGTAAAATTATTAGTGTAACACGCTCCTCTTACCTTAATTGCCCAACCATTATTAGTGAAGTTATTATGCTTAAAAATTAATCTATTGGATCCCTCTATATTTACTGCTGTAGTATTTTTATCAAAAATATTATTTGTGATATTTGAATCATTTATTTCTTTAAGCAGTAAACCATAAGATGCTGTACCCCAATTATCTTTAAATAAATTATCATTCATGTTAATTTGTTTTGAAAACATAACAGCAACACCTGCTCCATTATCCACGAAACTATTTTTCTCATATATGTCATTATCTGAAAACATAAAGTGTAATCCATACCTTAAATTATTATGACTAGTATTTGAAATAATCTTACAGTTATCTGAAAACTCAAGATAAATTCCATCTCTTACTCCAGTAACATAATTATTTGAAACCAAGATGTCGTTTGAGTACCACAATTGTATTCCATTTCCTGAACTATACTCTTCTTTTGAATTACCATAAATTTTATTATTATTAATGACTCCATGACTTGATTTTTCAATATAAATTCCAAAAAAAAGATTATCAAAAATATTATCAGAAATATTAAAGTTTTTAGCTCTTATTACTCTAATTGCAGCATAATCTTTTATGTAGCTTTTACCAACATTGACTATTCTAAGTCCTTTAATTATAACATCGTCTGATTTTATATTAAAAATCTCTCCTTCATATTCACCATCTATTATTGGACGGTCATTTCCAATAATAATTAGTGGTTTATTAATTTCAATATCAGACTCTTTATATGTTCCTTTTTGTATAAATATTGTATCATTTATACTTGAAAACTTAATTGCTTTCTTAATTGTTTTGAAATTACAAGTCTTACAAACATCAATAGTTTGCGAGTTAATAAAAGAGCTCCATAAAAGTATTAGAAATAATAATTTAGACTTCGATATTATAACTTCATTAAGTACCATTAATTTAATTTTGAATTAAATTTCTAAAGTTCTCAACTAGAGTATTCCAGTCTAATATTTGAGCATTATTGTCTATTTCTAAAATTTCTTTAATTGAAGTGAAAGCTGATAAATTTGCTCCCATAGGACTTGATATTTTTTCACTTATGAGGAATTTTGCATTTGTAACATTGAGCATACTCCCCGGCGAATTAAAATTACTGACTAATATTAAAGTTTTATTAGGTTTTTGAACATAATCAGTATCATGATTTTCATGTAAGTAATTTACCATACATTCTATTGAATCAAACTTATAAGATTTACCTTTATTTGTAAAAATCTCCGAAGAATGAGCGTTATCAACTATAATCATTTTACAATAATTACATTCATCTACCCCATAATTTATAGGTTCTGGTGAAAAGTTACACGAGAAAAATAAAAAAATTAAACCAATTAAATGGAGTTTATTTAACATCTAATTTTAGATTTTTAGAAAGTTTAAATGCGTAAAGTGATAGAATAATTCCAAATCCTAAAAAATATGCTCCTAATCTTGGATATGAATGAACTGTAAAATTTAATACTTGTTTTGTTCCAAACACAGGAGGTTGATATGCCAAAGCTGTTCCATCTGCATTTGTAAATTTAAGTATAGCCTTTGAGTCTAGGTTATATCCATAATCATGTTCCCACAGGTAGAAATCAAACAGACCTGCTGCACTCAATAAGCACATTAAAATAAACCAGTATAAAAAGTATTTATTTTCAAATTTTAGAGAAATGACAATACCTAAAATTGATGTCAAGATTATTCCCCATGGAAAAATTTTAAATTCTGGAATCGCATCTGGAATATACTTCATTCCAATATAATGATTCAAAAGATTTATGTTTTTAATATCATGTGGATTTACATCAGAAAAATCATTTATATGAATATTTATACCTAAAGGTGTTGGGTATTGCGGTGCCTCAAGTGTTACATTCCAGATAGGAAATATAAAAACAGCTAGCGGTAAAACTGCAGCAACAAACATAATTACTCTAGCATTATGAAAAAAAGCTCTCATTTTAATATTTTTTTAGATTAATCTAGTGACCAAGAAAGTTTTATACTTGAATTTTTAGGTGAAACCCTAACATATCCTTGCATTTCTTGATGAAGTGCAGAACAAAAGTCAGTACAATAAAAAGGCCATACACCTACTTTTTTTGGCTCCCAAATAAATGTTTCAGTTTGACCGGGCATAATTAAAACTTCCGAAGTATTAGCACCTATCATTGCAACTCCATGGGGAACGTCATAGTCCTGTTCGAGGTTGGTGATATGGAAATAAACTTTGTCTCCCACCTTTATTCCCTCAATATTATCGGGTGAAAAATGACTTCTAATAGTTGTCATATAAATATGAACTTCTTTTCCGTTTCTGACTACTTTAGTGTCTCTTTCGGAGAGTGTTGCATATTCATGTTTATTATCTTCAAGTTTAAATATTTTTTTTGATCTTGGCTTAACAAGTTCTGCAGGAATTCCAGCAGCATAATGAGGTTCACCTACAGTTGGAAAATCTAGCAAAAGTTCCATTTTACTTCCTGTAATGTCATATAGCTGTGCAGACTGAGTTACCTCAGGTCCTGTTGGCAAATATCTATCTTTAGTAATTTTATTCATTGCTAAAGCATATTTTCCAAAAGGTTCACCAGAATTACCGCCAGGAATCATTAGATGTCCTACTGAATAAAATGATGGTTTTCTGTCTAATACCTCCCATGTCCCTAATTTCCATTTAACTACCTCTGATGAAATAAAGAAAGAGGTATATGCATTACCCTTGTTATCAAATTCTGTATGTAAGGGGCCTAGACCAGACTGCTTAACACTTCCAGCATGAACTGCTTCAAAATTTAAAATAGGAATTCCATAAGCTTCACCAGAAAAATTTTCTTCTTCAATAGCATTTATCATTTTAGAAAAAGAGTGAACTGTTACATCTGATGATAGCTTACCACTTCCAACAATATATTCTCCTGATGGATCTACATCACAACCATGAGGAGATTTTGGAGTTGGTAAAAAATATACAAGACCTGGTAATTCAGCAGGATCAAGTACTTTAACTTCTTTTACCCACTCTGTCTTAGCTGTATGAGTAGATTCATCATATTTATTATGGGCATAATTAGTCTTCATTGTCTTAAACTTACCCTGCTTTATGTATTCTTCTGCTTTTTTCCAATTAACTGCCGCAATAAAATCTTTATCATTTTGAGATGCATTCACTTCAAGTAATGAATTTGCTTCCTCGGTATTATAAGTTGTATAGAAAAACCAGCCATGAGATTTACCTCTTCCAGGATGTGCCTTATCATAATTAAATCCTGGCATCATTATTTGAAAAGACAAGTCCATTTCACCATCTTCTGAATCAACTTCTAGAAATGACAATACACCTTTGAAGTTTCCTTTGTACTCATCAATTGGCATATCTCTTTGAGGAACTGGAATAGAAAATCTGGTTCCTGCGATAACATATTCTGTGTTTTCTGTAACATATGATGAACTATGATTACCAGCAGTATTTGGAATTTCAATAGTCTCTGTTGTCTCAAAAACTGATAAATCAATTTTACCAATTCTAGGTGTATTATTTTCATTAATAAAAATCCATCTTCCGTCTAACTTACCATTTG